>NZ_DAOSEH010000080.1:0-10227 GCF_035363035.1 Mesotoga sp.
TGATCCCGATTACTCTGAGGATGAATGTGATTATGACGTAAGAATAGACAATATCGTACACCAGGGCCTTCCTCTTCTCCCTCTTGAAGAGGTTCCTCAAGAGCAGAAACGCGAAGAACGCGGTCATTATAAAGTACAGATAATAAATTATAGTGTCGAAAAAGACCAGCATGTTCTCACCTCACCTCCATCAATAGACCACCAGGAACCTGAGCTGGTTGGGGAACAACAACATCAACAGTCCAATAGCTCCCATGAATAACCAGGGTATGGCTATGGCTTTGAGGAAGGACATGTAACTACCTTCGTAACCAACCGTTTCGATTGTCAACCGGCCAACAATTCTCGACGGAGGCAGGCAGTCTCCAAGCGGGAAGAGAAAGCTGAGTGCAGCGGCGGTGACGGTTACGTTGAGACCCATGGAGTTGAAAAGGAATATTATCGGGGTCCCGAGGATGATGGCGCTTCCATAGCTAAGGGAACCTTGCGCGAATGGAGCAAAAATAAGTGCGGTTATGTAGATGAATGCCATTGGGAGCGTGATAAAGGTGATTGCCAGCAATCCCTTCACGCCGGTGGCCGTCATGATATTCACCAGCACTCCGACGCTGATAACGGTGCCCAGCAACGGAAAGACTTGATCGACGGTCTTCACCATGACGTTGTACCATTTCTTTACCTTCCAGCGGTCCTTATCCATTCCCATCGAAATGAAGGCGCAGATCATGAACGTCAGAGGCAATCCAAGTACGGGAATATAGAAAGTCGCGTACTGCATTAGTAGAATAAGCACTAAGAGCACACCGAAAGGAACGAGGATTTTAAACCAGTTCATCCCGGCCGGTGGTTGTGGTAACTCTTCGAGAATCTCGGTTTTCGTCTTTCTTCCAGGCGTTTTGCTCAGTCCGGTATAGAGTATGGTGAAGGCAGCTATTATGATTATTGGAACTATAAGAACAACGCCGAAACCAACGTATGGCATGTTGGCCTGTGCCGCCATCAACATGGCCCACAGATTTATTGGAGGCGCAACTGCCGCCAGCATGGCGAAGAGATAGATAAAGGCCGCGATCCTTTTCTTCGAAAAGCCCATATAGTTCATTACGGAGCTGACAAGACCCCCGACCACGAAGATCGAAACGCTACCGGCTCCGGTAAGGGCTCCAGGGATTATCAGCAGAATACCCAGAAGGATCAACATCAACCATTTTTTGTCGTAGAATTGTTTGACGATCCACCTGACCAGAGCGTTCATTGCACCGGTCTCTGAATAGATGTTGATGAATATCGACGCGGTAAGAAATATCAGGCCTACATCGAAGTATGTGAACATTCCTTCGACCAGCAGTCTCGAAGGGAAACCGAAACCTCCAACGAGAGCGCCCACGATGGCGGTAATCACCATCGAAATCTCGGGTGACTTCAGTTTCCAGCTGGCCAGCGCGAAAGTTGCTACCATGACAATTGCTATAATTGTTGTTTGAAGATACATTTAAACTCCCCCCGAAAACATTCGATAGTTTCTAACTATTCGGTTGGGAACATCTGCTTGATGACCTGCATGAAATCGATAGTGTTATCAATTATCGTTAGAGGGATATTTTTTTCCTGGGCTATCCTGGTGAACTTTCCATCCTGATTTCCATCTTTCATGACAATAAGATAGTCTGCAAAAGGAGCAATTGCATCTATGGACTGTTCGTCAGCACTGCCGAGATTTCCCCTTCTATCCTTCCCTTCGATATGCGCCGCGATTATGAAAAGGTCCAATTTTTGGGCTTCGACGATCATTTTGTTCAACCTCGCGATCTCCTCTTCGATCGTTATACCCGATGCGCCGAGCCCTTTCGCAGATGAGCCGATTATAACGAAAAGCATTTTGTAATCACGCGCGGCGAGATCGTTTGGATTGTCTCTCAAAGGTTCGGCGTTGTAATCGAAATCCGTTTCTTGAATAGCCTTCGACTGCCAGATAAGAAGTCTTGCCATCTTTCCACCAGGACCCTGTCCGGCGTTCGTGAGAAGGAACGGAAGCTGTCCCTTAATCACAGGAGAACCGGTGACCAACGCAAATACCATTGTAGTCGAGAGAATTAGGAGCGCAAGCAGAACGACTAGGGTTTTTTTCATGTTTTACCTCCTGAAATAATATAGAAGATCGACATCTGACTAGAAGCAACAATACATAACGAATAATATTGATGGGCTGAAACCCTTCAACGAGCGAACAAAACGACTCCGCTTTCCTTTATAACATAAAACCTTGCTTTTTACTCTTCCCTCATTTTGCCCTGAGAAACGATGAGACCTGATGAAACTCGATTATCATAACGAGAGTCTGTATCTCTCACTTGATCTGGTACGTAATCCTTATCAAAACATGTGTTAAAAAAAATTTAAGCTGACTATTTATTACGCACCATTGACCGAAAAAGTGAAACTACCGCCAGATAATAATTATATACCTTTTATGAGAATAACCTGTCTCATTTTCTGTGAAATATCTGTTTACACGCTTTCACAACTGAAACATTGCAACCCGTGTGTTGGTGTTGCCAGGGAGAGGTTTAGTCTTCTTTCAATTGGATTCATTATCAATTAAGTTCTTTGAACGACTCTGGATAGCATCGGCGGTCTTCTCCCATTTACCGGAATAGAATCTTCTGAACTTCAGAAATGTTCTGAACGCCATGTCCAACATCATACCTATCCAGGCACCTAGAAGGCCCATGTTGAAGTACTTCACCAGTAGGAACCCCACTGGAAGCCTTATGAACCACATGGCAACGAGAGAGGATTTCATCGGAAAGGATGTATCGCCCATACCACGCAAAGCACCGGTTACAGCGTAATCTGTTCCCATGACAACCTGAAAGAGGCCTATTATTCTCACGGGAAGGCGACCGGCCTCTACGATTGAGCTTTCGTTGGTAAAAATCGAAATGAAGAGATCTGGAAAAATAGTTATGGTAGTCCCTATTATAGAAGAAATCAAAAGTGCGATCAGCCAACCCTGTCTGACCGATCCTATTGCTTTTCTTCGTTCGTTGGCTCCGTTGTAGATACCCACCATCGCCGTTATGGCAACGCCCATGCCCCAGGCCGGCATGAATGAAAGCGACTCGACCTGAATACCTATTCTGTGGGCCGCGTAAGCCTGTGGTCCGGCGATGAAGAGAATATTTGCAAAGACCAGCACACCGGTGGAGAATCCTAAGTTTTCTATTGAGGTCGGGAGTCCGATCGAGAAGATTTCCCTGGTCATCCATCTTGAGAGCCTTGCCGGCTTTCGACTCATAGAGATTTTGCTGTTTTTGAAGAGCAAGAGAAGTATTATCGCCGATCCTACAATTCTTGATAAAACAGTTGCGAGTGCGGCGCCGAAAGCACCCATTTCAGGAAAACCGAACTTGCCGTATATCATGGCGTAGTCCAGAAAAACGTTCAACACGTTCGCAACCGCCGCAACTATCATAGGCGACCTTGTGTCGCCCGATCCCCTCAGTGTAGCCCCGAGAACTATCATGATACTCATGGCCGGAAAACCGGCCATTATGGTTCCGAGATACTGGCTCCCGTTACTCTGCATGAAGGCATCGCTCGATGGAAAGAAAAGCCCGAGTAGTTGTCCGGAGAAGAGCGATCCCAGCGAGAGAACTACACCAGCCGCAACGCTTAGATAAACGGCATGCCAGGCTATTGAATTCACTCTCTCCCTGTTGCCGGCGCCTATACTGTTGGATATGAGAACCATGGACCCTGTAGAAAGGGCCACGAGAACTGCCTGAAATATGAATACCACCTGATTGGCAGTTCCGACCGCCGTCATGATTCTCCAGTCGTAGTGACCTAGAAAGGCAGTGTCCGAGATTCCAAGGAGCATCTGTAATACATTTTCTCCTATCGCTGGAAGAGCCATCGTAAAAAGGGTCTTTCGAATTTCTCTGGCTTCAGCCGGCTGCAGGTATGATTTGAAAAGACTGTAGTGCATTCTTTCCTCCACGGTAAGGATCACGTACTATATTTAGTTTACCACGTACTACTTGTCTTTGAAAGTACCATGTAGCCTTTGTTTTTTGACTTGAAAACTTCAATCTGAATTTTATAAATTAATCAACACTCCAATACTACCCACGTTGTTTATGTTGTGCAATCTCCATGGAAGTTAGCAAATCATGTATAAACTTATTGAAAATCTGATCAAATTAAGTGAAATACTTTCAATCAATGCTTTTTAACAGTGAACTTATCCAGATAAAACATCTTTCCAGGTAATTATTATTATGGATATCCAGTAATTATTCAATCATTATGACTGTATTGGTTGACAATTATGATTTCCTGTGTTATGTTATTTATAGTGAAAGAGATAAAAATCAAACTGAAGTTGAAGAAATTCTGCACGATAAAAGCGAGTTGACATAAATGAACCCCTTGTTTAGAGATGTGGATTAAAGTGGTGCGAAGGCACCACTCTTTTTTTTGCTTTCAGCCAGAAAGAGAATATGATTCTATAGGAAACATGATCCTGAGAAACTCACGCAAAACCAAATCAGAAATGGTCCAGACTATATGTATCAACCGTGTTCGAATTCCGATCTCAAAATGCCCATTATGACTTCGTCATGATACTTTCCATCCCTGAAAATTCTCTGCCTCAGTCTTCCTTCGACTTTGAAACCACATTTGACGTACGATGCTATGGCACGTTCGTTGAAGGAGTAAACATTGAGGTTCACTTTGTTTATGTTCATCTGATCGAAAATGAACCCCAAAAGTATACTCATGGCGTCGCTTCCAAACCCTTTGTTCCAGTAGGGTTTGCCCAGGAAGATACCAACGACCGCGACACTGTTCTTCCAGTCGACTTCGTTGATTCCACAGCCACCCAGGTATTCGCCACTCTCCAGAGATTCGATCGCAAAATTGTAGGTATCTTTGAAAGCGCTCTGACTCTCGTACCACTTTTCCTCCTCTTCCAGTCTCATAGGGAAGGGAATACCGGGAACAAGCAGTCTTTTCACCTCGAAGTCGTTTATGTACTTGTGCGCAAGAACCACGTCTTCCTTCCTGTATTCTCTGAGCCTGACCTGTTTGCCTTCCAGCAAAGCCTTCACCCCCTTATTTTCGAATAGTATATCAAAAAAAGACGCCCTCAAGGGCGTCTTTATATTTATTGCGAAATTCTCATCATTCTTCGGGGGCTTTTGTCAGCATGAAAATAGCATTCAGAATTAGCCCAACCAGGGCTGCAAGCCCTATTCCCTCGAATTTCACGTTTCCAATCCCGATCGATGCACCGCCTATACCGATCACGAGCATCACGGCAATTATTGTCAAATTCTTGCCATCGACTTTAACTCTGTTTTCTATGAGAGTTCTCATTCCAACCGCTGATATCATACCGAACAGAAGTATTTCAATACCACCCATAACGGAAGTGGGTATCGACTGTATCAACACGCCGACTTTTGGAACAAATGAGAGAATTATCGCGAATACAGCCGCTATCCTCATTACCACTGGGTTGAAGACTTTCGTTATGGCAAGAACACCGGTGTTTTCGCTGTAGGTGGTGTTCGCTGGTCCTCCAAGCAGTCCCGCCACAGCTGTCGCTATACCATCACCGGCAAGAGTTCTGTGTACTCCGGGATCTTCGAAATATTTCTTACCCGCTATGGCAGAAACGGCGAAGATATCTCCAAAATGCTCTATCGTCGGAGCAAGAGCTACCGGAACCAGAACCGAAAGAGCGTAAAGGGAAAACTTCGGCAGAACGAACCCGGGAACACCTATCCATCCTGCTTCCGAAACCGCGGCAAAACTGACGTTACCGGTGATCGCAGCGACGACATATCCAACTATGATTCCGCACATAACCGGAATCAGCCTCGTGAAACCTTTCGTGTAGAGCCTGACAACAACGGCAGTTCCCAGAGCCACTAGAGCTATCCACCAGTTGGAGCTGGCCATGTCTATAGCCACAGGAGCAAGGTTGAGACCTATGACTGCGATTATTGTGCCGGCAACTGCCGGTGGGAAGAGCTTTTCAAATTTTTCGACACCAATGAACTTGATCAATATCGCGATACCTACCTGGACCAGACCGGCGATCATGATCCCTCCGGTCGCGTAAGCGATCATCTCCGGTGTTATCGAAACTCCTGCAGCCATCGCCTCCGGTACGGATTGGAATTTGTCCGAGACATTGGCGTGGTAAAGTATAACGGCGTTTATCGGAGCTATGTAGGCGAAACTGGAACCGAGAAATATCGGGACCTTCCATTTCGTGAGAAGGTGGAAAATCAGTGTTCCGATTCCTGCGGTGAAAAGAGCGACATTGACTGGAACACCGGTAAGGTACGGTACCAGTACGGTTGCGCCAAACATGGTGAAGGCGTGTTGAAGACCTAGAACCAGCAAAGCCCCTTTGTTCAAACCTTTGCTTCTGTCTTCCTGAGCTTGAATCTGTTGATAAGACGAATTTTCTTTGCTCACAAGATCCCTCCTCCTGGATGATGGGTTTGTATTAAGAGTTGTTCCGGTGTAAAAAAAAACCTCACGGGGAATCCGTGAGGTCATTCATTTACTGTTTTTTCGATCGACACCGCTTCCATAAGAGTGTCGATTTCGAGTATATGCCTGTCGGGGTTGATCACCCCATCCATTATGAATCCATGATGGCCATCGATGAAAATCGATGCAAGAGCTAGATTTTCGACGATAACAGGATCTGGTTTCATCTGAGCAACTCCTTAAGAGATTTATCAAGGGAGATTCTATCAAATCTGGTAGTATAAAATCAAGTGATAGTATGGCAATTATAAAGAAAAGTCTCTCCAATAATTACTACAGGAGAGACTGGATGAAGGTTTCAGAGATTTGTTAAGTTATTTTTTAGGGACTAATTCTAAATTGAACAGAAGGCAACAAGTAATTCCCGTCTTAAACCGTGCCGTAGAGTTTCACGAGATCAATAAGATGCCTCTTCTCCTCGGCGATAATCTTCTTGAGACTCTCGCTGTTGGGTATGAAGGTTTCTAGATCGCCGTAGAAAATTATGCTGTCCTTCTCGACTTCCATGGCTGCACTTATAGCCTTGTTGAGGTTCTGTGGCACCTCTTCGGATTCGATCTTCGGGAAGATCGAAATCTCAGCATAAGACTTGAGATAGCCCACGTTGTCTTCCCACTCGGCCGTTACCGGTAAGTTTTCGATATCCTTGAGCATCTCTCTGAACCTGCTGGCGTGGTCCCTTTCCTGGTCGGCCAGATGTGAGAAGAGTTCTTTAATTTTTCCAGTCGTTTTTTCTGCTAGTTTCGAGTAGTAGGAATAACCGGCCCCTTCGATTTTTAGAGCGATTGAAAGCATATCGTTTACGGTAAGCATCGTAATCCTCCTTTTAAATTTCTCATTGACTATTCTAGCATTTTTGAATCGTTTAGAAATGAAGAAAAGAGATCTCTCGATCTCTTTTCTGTATTTGTGGTATCGTTACTCTTCTTCTTTTCCTGAGATGATCTTTATAGTGATTCCCGTCCGCATTTCTTCGCCAATCTGTATTTCCACAAAACCAGGAACCATGTACACTTTCGTTCCCTGTTCTCTGAGGAATCTTGAGGCGATGGCCACAGCTTTGACAGCCTGGTTCACAGCACCAGCGCCAATGGCCTGAAGCTCCACCTGTTCATTCTTAGAGATTACTCCGGCAATGGCACCTGCTACCTTGTTAGGGTTTGATTTAGAACTGACCTTCAGGATCTCCATTAAGATTTCCTCCTTCTCCGGGTTTTTTCGCTGTTATTCTACCACAGAGGCCACCCATTTCGCAAAAGTTTTAACATTCTATTTATTCTGCAGAAGGAGTCTAGAAAAGAACCGTATCTATCGATCAAAGATCCATTATTTCAGATTTCACCCTTGATATCGAATCCAATATTTCCTGGGGCGTAATGAGCTCGCCATCGACCTTTCCCAGATGCTCAAGCTTGACTCCTCGTTTGTTCAATCTCGACACTTCAAAGAGTATCTGACCGAGATTCATCTCGGCAACGATCACTGCGCTGACTTTTTTGAGGAGCTGTCTCAACCTCGTGCTCGGAAAGGGCCAGATCGTAACGGGTTTGAAAAGCCCCACGTTTATCTTGTCTTCGCGTGCCATTTTGACAGCCTTCATTGCGCTTCGCGCCACCGATCCATATGCCAGAACCAGGATCTCGGCATCCTCGGTCATGAATTCGTCGTAGATAACTATCTCGTCGCTGTGCAAACGGATTTTGTTGTCCAGACGTCTGAGGAGCCTTGAAACATCCGAGGGTGTGCCCACTGGAAAGCCAGATTCATCGTGCACCAGCCCCGAAACGTGAAATCTCGATTTTCCCATTTTTACAAGGGGAGTGGCCATCATCTGATCGTCGCCTTCGAAGGGGTGGAAGATATCATCTTCGGCCAGACCCGTTTCACCCGTTCTTGGTACTACCATCATTTCCGATTCGTAAGGAAGATAAACGCTCTCCCTCATATGGCCAAGTATTTCGTCCATCAGAAAGATCACGGGGGTTCTGTAAAGCTCGGCGTAATTGAAAGCGGTAACGATGTACTTATAGACCTCTTCGACGTTGGATGGATAAATCGCAATGATCTGGTGATCGCCGTGCGTGCCCCACCTGGCTTGCATGACATCTCCCTGCGCCGTCTTGGTAGGCATCCCCGTGGAAGGTCCTCCACGCTGAACATTGACTATAACGGTGGGAGTTTCGGTCATAGCGGCGTAGCCGATAGCTTCCTGCATCAGCGAAAATCCAGGTCCGCTTGTTGCGGTCATTGATTTTTCGCCTGAAAGCGAAGCGCCTATAATGGCGGCAGCGCTGGCGATCTCGTCTTCCATCTGTATGAAAGTACCGCCGACTTTCGGAAGTTCCTTTGCCATCGTTTCCGCTATCTCGGTAGCCGGTGTGATGGGGTATCCGGCGAAAAACCTGCACCCGGCTTTGATGGCTCCGAGCGCACAGGCCTCGTCGCCCTGAAGCAGGACAAACTCACGCATTTTCAATCACCGCCTCTACCTCCTGAATGTCTATGGCGAAATCCGGACAGGAGTTCTCGCACATGGAACAACCGATACAGGTTGTGTGATCGAGTACCTGAGGTTTGCCGAGCTCTCCCTTTGTTATCGTCTTGGTCGGACAGATCCAGTAACAGATGCCGCATCTCTTGCAGAAGTTGTGGTTGATATTCACTCGAAATTGCCGTTTCCCTGCCATTTAAAATTCCTCCCGCTCTACTTTATGATAGAAAGAAATACTCCGGCGGCTACCGCAGAACCAATGACGCCAGCTATATTGGGTCCCATGGCATGCATCAATATGAAATTCGTTCCATCCTCTTCGGATGCCACCTTTTGAGCGACTCTGGCGGCCGTTGGAACGGCCGATACTCCTGCTGCCCCTATCAACGGGTTCACCTTGTTGGTCGAGAAGAGGTTCATCAGTTTGGCGAAAAGTACTCCCGAAGCCGTTGCGACTATGAAGGCCGCGCACCCGAGGACCATTACCATTATACTCTCCACTGACAAGAATATCTTTCCATCGGCCTTTGCTCCTACAGAAACACACAGGAGTATTATAACCGTATCGGATATGTACTTGCCTGAAGCCTCTACGAGACGTTTAGTTCTGCCGTTCTCTCTAAGCAGATTACCCAGCATCAACATTCCAATAAGGGGAAGCGACTGTGGAACGATTATTGAAATCGCTATTGTAGATACAACGGGAAATACGATTCTTTCGAGCTTAGATACCTTTCTCAGTTGTTTTCCCATGACTATCCTTCGTTCTTTCTTCGTGGTCAGCAGTTTCATAACCGGTGGTTGGATTACGGGGACCAGAGCTATATAAGAGTAGGAGGCTATGGCTATCACCGGTAGATATTGAGACTTGAGAACGCTTGCAACATAAATGGAAGTCGGCCCGTCCGCACCGCCGATTATCGAAATCGCCGCTGCATCGAGCAATGAAAAACCAAGAAGATTCGCCCCGATGAACGTCACAAAGACCCCTATCTGCGCCGCCGCACCCAGGAAAAGAGTCTTGGGATTTGCAAGGACGAACGAAAAATCTGTCACAGCTCCAATCCCGAGAAAAATAAGAGGAGGATAGATTCCCAGAACCAGACCCTGCTGCAGGATCCACATGAAACCCGTTCCCGGCTCGAAAACACCGGTCACCT
>NZ_DAOSEH010000081.1:0-10171 GCF_035363035.1 Mesotoga sp.
GGTCTGGGACGACTGACGATGGACGGCTCTTCTGAGCGAGAACCAATGTGGGATGGAAACGAGCCGGACAAACAATGAAGCCGTCTGGAAGCCGGTGTTGAGCGAGAACCAATGTGGGATGGAAACAGGACGTAGTTCTATTTATTCCATTTGTACTCCTCCGGGTTGAGCGAGAACCAATGTGGGATGGAAACTTTCGGAGGAAAATTCCGAAATCCTTTTGTTAGTTGGTTGAGCGAGAACCAATGTGGGATGGAAACGTTTCACACCCGAACTTAATTTCTCGTGTGTGTACTTGGTTGAGCGAGAACCAATGTGGGATGGAAACGATTCATAGCCTCTCACCCCATTTATATGTCAGATATGTTGAGCGAGAACCAATGTGGGATGGAAACGTAGCAAATGCTCCACCTATTATGTCATGAAGACCCAAGTTGAGCGAGAACCAATGTGGGATGGAAACTAGTTTGTGAGGACAAAAAGAGCGACCCCCGGTTTCCCGTTGAGCGAGAACCAATGTGGGATGGAAACGAGTTTCAGAAGAATACTAGAAATCCGCATTTTCAGTTGAGCGAGAACCAATGTGGGATGGAAACAGAGGAACGGAAGGGGTACGCTGTACGACCCCATGCGTTGAGCGAGAACCAATGTGGGATGGAAACGTAGTAAGACTGCTTACTTTCATTTATATTCCTCCCAGTTGAGCGAGAACCAATGTGGGATGGAAACTTCTTTAGTACCTTCTAACATATACCATTTCTTGTTGAGCGAGAACCAATGTGGGATGGAAACGGTCATCATTGCCGTCATGTAGTTCCACTGCCTGGTTGAGCGAGAACCAATGTGGGATGGAAACGTTTATATCGCTTCATAGCATCTATCACTGCCATCGCGTTGAGCGAGAACCAATGTGGGATGGAAACTTGTAGTTAGGGCTTGCCCACACCACTTCGTTCCGTTGAGCGAGAACCAATGTGGGATGGAAACGAGGACTTTCTCAACTCTTGCAACTGGTTCTTCCGAGTTGAGCGAGAACCAATGTGGGATGGAAACCCGTAGGCTTCTACTCTCTTCTCGACCTCTTCTCTGGTTGAGCGAGAACCAATGTGGGATGATAGGAGCGGTTGTGAGTGGTGTGTGGTGAGTAGTGAGTGGTAAAGAGCAACAGTGCGAAAATCGTCGGTAAGAGCGAGATCCCGTTTTAGAGCACAACGGGATGACAGTGTGGGGGAGCATTTCAGGACAGGCTCCACGGGGCGCGGGATGACAGTTTTACTCCCTTCCCGTCATGCCGGACTCCGATCCAGCATCTCTATCGTCCTCGGAGAGAGCTGACTCATGAACCAAGAACGATGAACCGCTCTTTGCCCTTTCGAAGGACGGGTCCATGCTCCGGGACGACTGACGATGGACGGCTCTTTTGAGCGAGAACCAATGTGGGATGGAAACGCATGAGGGGTTAATCTCATATCATAGAAAATATTAGTTGAGCGAGAACCAATGTGGGATGGAAACAGGTTGAAGAAGAACCTTCTCGCGCTTTCTTTCTTGGTTGAGCGAGAACCAATGTGGGATGGAAACATGGTAGCTTAATTTATAGATTACCAATATCTGAAGTTGAGCGAGAACCAATGTGGGATGGAAACCCAGTAGAAGAACCGCTTGATCTTTCGATAGTAGTGGTTGAGCGAGAACCAATGTGGGATGGAAACCATTTCTCCACCTCCCAGAAAACAAGCTGATGTTTCGCGTTGAGCGAGAACCAATGTGGGATGGAAACGAAGCTACTTCCGAGGGCTCATTCGCCATCGGATTCTTGTTGAGCGAGAACCAATGTGGGATGATAGGAGCGGTTGTTGGTAATGCGAAAATCGGGTACAGACCACAGGAGCCGGTCAGTCCCCATTTTCGCTCTCTCTTTTCTCTCACTCTCTCTTTCTCTCTCCTCTTCTCGCCCTTTCGAAGGACGGCCCTGGTGAATCCCCTGATTTTCGTAATTGTTTTTCTTGACTTGTGCTAAAATATAACGATAATTCTTGTGTTGTAATCATTTTTCCGGAGGAAGCTATGGCTGAAATCGATCGGGATAGATCGGCTGACAGACTCGCTGGGTATGCGGCGCTTATCGAGCGATATGACTTGGATGTCATTCCGAACTGGCACAGGTCCCTGGTGACTACCGGTGGAATCCACAGGATCGACTCGAGCGAGGGCATAGTCGAGGAGGTATATCCTCCCAGGTACTGGCCTGGGGATACACCGGGCGATCACCTTGAATTTGCGCTCAAATATGACGGGACTAATCTCGCGATACTCGCCAGCCTCTTTCAGGTAGTTGCAGAGGAAGATTTTCTCGAATATGTCCGCTCCAGGCCGACCGGCAAATACGCCAGGCGGCTGTGGTATCTGTACGAGTTTCTGACCGGGAAAACGCTTCCTCTCGATGACGTGAGGCGGGGTAACTACATCGATCTGCTTGAGCCGGATGAGTACTACACGATCAGTACGGCCCGCCAGATTCGTCGTCAGAGAGTCAACGACAATCTGCTGGGTGACCCACGCTTTTGCCCGACGGTTCGCCGTACAGAAACCCTTCGAAGCTTTGAAACGGCCGATCTTCCCGGGCGATGCCGCAGGGCTGTGGCTGGCTATTCGCCGGAGTTGCTGAGGAGGGCGCTAGGCTATCTGTACACCAGGGAGACAAAATCCTCTTTTGAGATCGAACATATTAAGCCAACATCGACCAGAACCGGGCGATTTGTAGCGCTGCTCCAGCTGGCCGAGCAGGAAGACTTTTGCGAAAAACCGCGCTTGATCGAACTTCAGAATCGAATTGTCGATCAACGGTTTCGAGACTCCGATTACCGGACGGTCCAGAACTATGTCGGAGAGACAATCGCCTGGCAGAGGGAAAGAATACATTTCGCATGTCCGAAGCCTGAGGATCTGGCCGACCTGATGGAGGGCCTGGTAACCGCCCATAAGTGTATGGACGTAAGCGATGTGTCCCCCGTGGTTCACGCCGCCGTTATCGCCTACGGGTTCGCTTTTCTGCACCCGTTCGAAGACGGCAACGGTCGAATTCACCGTTTTCTGATCCATAACATTCTTGCCCGCCGGGGCTTTACGCCCAAAGGCGTCATGTTTCCCATATCGGCGTCGATGCTGAAGAACCCTGAAGACTATGACGCCTCTCTGGAAGCCTTCTCACGTCATATTATGCCTCTGGTGGACTACTCGCTCGATAAAGAAGGCAGCATGACCGTTCACAACGATACCGCCAGGTGGTACCGCTATATCGACATGACGCCCCAGGTGGAGGCGCTCTTCAAATTCATCGATCAGACCATAGAGGAGGAACTCCCCCGGGAATTGGCGTTTTTGGCCAGCTACGATGAGACAAAGAAAGCCATCCAGGAAATCGTTGATATGCCCGACCGGTTGATAGACCTCTTCATCCGCTTTTGCCTGCAGAACAACGGCAGGCTTTCTGCACAGAAACGCAAGAGCCACTTCGACTTTCTGTCGGACGAGGAAATCGCACATATTGAACAGGCCGTTCTTGCAGTTTACGGAAAGAGAACCTTGAACGATGATTGATGGCGCCCCGCGAAACTCATGACGATCGGCGACACTCATCTCCGGGCCGGAAGATAAGTTTATGCGTGCCAGACTAGACGACTGATAGAAAGCGATGAACAGGGCTTATCCACCGATAAACGAATCGCAGAAATTGAAATTCACACGAGTGAATATTCCTTTGTGCAGTATGTAATAACTGCTATATTAGTCTTATGAGTGCATTGCACCCCTTGCAGTGTATTGTCTGAGTCTTCAAGTGTTTACTTCGAGTGCGAGGCCTCGCTTATGGAGGTGGGGTAATGAAGAAGTCGTTTATTTCGGTTTTTTTGTTTTTACTGCTAGCGGTTGTAATACTTCTTATAACAGGATGTCCCTGGTTTTGGAAGGAAGGATATGTTAAGAACGAACCTCCAGAAGTTAATAAAGTGAGCGGTCCAGACGGAGAGATCTCAGAAAACAGCAGCACCTTCACCTGGACTGGAAAGGAATATGACGGAACGATAACTAAGTACGAATACAGAAAAGATGAAGGGAGCTGGGAGAGTAACGCCACGAATACGAGTTACACCTGGAACGGTTACTCGGAAGGGCCTCACAAGTTTGAGGTCAGGGCGAAGGATGATAATGGGAAGTATTCGACCGCAGTGAGCTGGATCTTTACATATAACAAAGCAAACCAGCCACCTGTCGTGGCGAAGGTCAGCGGTCCAAACGGAGAGACCTCAGAAAACGGCAGCACCTTCACCTGGACTGGAAGTGACCCCGATGGAATTATAGAAAATTACTTATTCAGGAAGGACGACTGGAGCTGGGAGAGTAACGGTACGGGTACGAGTTACACGTGGAACGGTTACTCGGAAGGGCCTCACAAGTTTGAGGTCAGGGCGCAGGACAACGAAGGTGCTTACTCCAACATAGTAAGCTGGAGCTTTGCATATTCGACGGGAGTCGGAGAAATGGTACTCGTCGAGGGTGGAACTTTCATGATGGGAGATGAATTTGGGGACTTAGTGGATTTTTGCAGACCGGTTCACGAGGTAACTCTCACATACGACTTTTACATCGGCAAGTATGAAACTACTTTCGACGAATACGACGCCTTCTGCGAGGTTACAGGCCGGAGCAAACCAAGCGACTCGGGTTGGGGAAGGGGAAGCAGACCTGTAATCTACGTGAGCTGGCGGGACGCGATAGCATACTGCAACTGGTTGAGTGAGAAAGAAGGACTTCCCAAAGCGTACGACACCATCGGAAATCTATTGAACAAAGACGGAAAAGTAACGACAGACATAACAAAGGTACCCGGATACAGATTGCCTACTGAAGCGGAATGGGAATACGCAGCCCGTGGCGGTAACGATAGCAATGGATACATGTATTCCGGTAGCGATGATGTAGATGAGGTGGCCTGGTACTATTCGAATTCCGAGGATAAAACTCACGAAGTCGGGAAGAAGGCTCCCAACGAGCTGGGTATCTACGATATGTCCGGAAATGTGTGGGAGTGGTGTTCCGACTGGTGGTACGATTACACAGAGACAACAAAGATAAATCCATACAACGGTACTGCTGGTTCCTACCGGGTAGAGCGTGGCGGCAGCTGGTACAAAGTCGCGACGTGCGCACGTGTGGCGAATCGCGGCAACTACTCGCCCACTGAAACATACAGCGGCCTGGGTTTTCGTATTTGCAGGACGGTGCCCTGATTACACTTTAGCCTTTTTACTACGGGATGACAGTGCAAGAGTACCATGGAAATTACACCATCTTACATTCCTGCAGTGCTTTTTTTGCGAGTTTATCGGCCATTTCGTTGTAAGAATTCCCACTGTGTGCCTTTACTTTCACCCACTTTATCGAGAGACTTTCTGAGATCTCTCTCATGCGCTTTCTGTACTCGATTGTGCGCGGTGTCTTCGCCTGCCAGTATTCCTCTGCCCATCCACAAAGCCCTTCGTAATCGTAGTGGATCTTCACTGCCGTGATGGACTTCTTCAAACAGAACTCCACGGCTTTTTCGACCGCCACTATCTCTCCCGCGACGTTCCGCATACCGGCGCCATCCCTGAAACAGCCCGAGATCATCCCAATCACTAATCCGTTTTCAATAATGACTGCGGCGTAAGAGGATACCTGGCCACGGCAACTCCCGTCCACGAAGATATTAACCCCTTTGAAGCTGTGGCCGTTGAACTCCTCCCAAAGGGAGATCAACCGGGCTTTTTCCGCCGGTCCGGGTCGGCCTTCGACCACGATCCTTCTGTCTCCCTTTGAGTTACTGTATATTTTAGTGGGATATATCGTTCTGATCTGTACGAAATACTCACCGCCACCCTCTACGACACACTTCATTCCTCTCTCTGTGAGAAAAGTACAGAATTCATCCGCTGCTTCGTTCAGAAGAGTTCTCCAGTCTTTTGTACTCAAAATGCGTACAGTCCTTCTATGAGGTCAAGTACCAGTACCGTCAGATACCCGGCCGATGCGATGAACGGACCGAAGGGAAGTTGGGCCAACCTGTCGAACTTTCGCCTTTTGACGGCCGATGCGATCGCGTAAGAGGCCAGTGCTACGAAGGCTGCTATCATGATAGTGTACAGAGAGCCTAGTATCCCCGTGGCCAGTGAGAGCACCGCCAGAAGCTCGACATCGCCGAAACCGAAACTATCCTTCCGGAACTGGTTGGCGATAAGAAAGAAAGCCACCATGGCACCGGTTACGATAAGCGCTCCTATAAGATTCTCCGGGAAACGGCCCCGGAAGAAGGCCCAGAAGAAACTGCCCAGCCCCACCAGTATCACTCCCGAATCGGGTATCATGTAATGCTCCAGATCTATGAAGGCGGAAACAACTAGCCCGGTTACCATAAGAGAAAGCGAAATCGCCTCAGACAGTGGAAAGAGCGCGGCGTTGAGCGCATAAAGCGAGGCCGTCATAAGCTCTACGAGAGGGTATCGGGGCGATATTCTCGAGCCGCAGTACCTGCATCTTCCTTTAAGGGTGAGATAACTGAAAAGCGGGATGTTATCCTTCCAGGCCAGCTCGTGCTTGCACGAAGGACATATGCTTCTTCTGGGCTTGAATATCGTGTACTCCTTCGATGGTATTCTATAGATAAGAGCGTTAGAAAAACTACCGAAAACCAGCCCAAAAATAAAAAAAATCGGTACGATCAGCGCTAGAGGATACCACACTGTCTTCTCTCTTCTTCTGTGAGAAATTCGTTGAAAAGCTCCTTCTTTCCGTAGAAGTACCAGAGCTGGCCCTTCTCAAAGGATTTCATGAGCCTTCTGGCTTCCTCGCAGTTCTTGAGTTTCATGAAGGTTACCACCAAAAGCATCTTCAGCTCGGGCTTTTCCGGTTCTTTCTTTAGAAACTCCAGAACCTGTTCCTGAACAGTGTCAAAGCGGCCATATCTGAACTGCGTCTTGGCCCAAACTTCGACGTCGTTTATATAGACAGGTCGGGAATTGAGTATCTCCTCTTCGATCTTGCCTGCCTGTTCGAAATCGCCGGCCTTCTGACACAGCTCAACCATTTCGGCCTTGGTGAGGATACTTGAGGGGTCACGCTGGGAGAGCGTCCTGAGAACGTTCATCGCCTCGTCTATTCTACCGGCTTGTATATAGGCATCGGTCAGCATGAAATACGTTACTAGATGGTCGGGGGCTATCGAGATCTCACGATTCCAGTATTGTGCGGCCTTGTCATATTCCCCCCGGTTGTAATAGGTCTGACCGAGGAAGGAGTGTGCACTCAAAAGCGAGGGATCGATCATAAGGGCCTGCTGAAGCCATCTTATACCCTCCTCTTCGTTTCCTTCTTCAAGATAGATGTTGCCCTTGAGTTCGCACAGAGTGGCTTTGTCAACGTTCGCATCCATTAAAAGATCGAGGAACTTTTGTGCGCTTTCGTAATCGCCTCGATCGGCGATGGAAAGTATCTTGTCCTGGAAACCGCCGAAAGTACCTCTCGCGAAGTTCTTCACCGTGAGTCCGCACTCGTTCATGTACTCGTTGAACTCCAGGTACTCTATGGGGGCGTAAATCTCCGGCTCGACAATATCCTCGAAAGCTGCTATTAAAGACTTGAGAGTTTCGAGGTCCGGTTCGATCTTCGTCCCGCCGAGATCCTCAAGGCAGAGATTGAGGTCTCCGTCGTAAATCTGATCGAGAATCGCTACCGAGAAAGGCAAAGTATCCGTTATAGAGTAGATGTTACCATCATACTTGAGGCGAATCAACTCCATTTCCCCACCTCTTTTCCGTGTTTCTTAGAATATACCATGTTTGCGACCGGATAACACTAACGTTGCCTTATATGGTGCAAAAGAAGTGTCCGTGTCTCGCTCGCGACCACGGAAGAGCCGAAGAACCAACCGTTCTTAGAAAGTAGACTGTCCAGTGGCGGCTACTGGCTATTTGTTTAATCCTCCCTCTTTTCTTTAACTAGAAATGGATAAGTCGAGAGTCTTTGCTCCAGAAGACTTCTCCGTTTATGTAAGTCGCCAGCACTTCGATCTCGGATATCTTTTCGGGATCTACCTCTCTGGGGTTTTCGCTCAGGATGATCAGGTCGGCGAGCTTCCCAACCTCTATACTGCCTATTTCTTTATCCATGAACAACTGATAAGCGGCGTTTATCGTGTAGCCGCGTATAGCTTCATCGATCGAAATGCATTCCTCCGGTCCGAGTATCCGACCGTTCACGGTTTCCCTGGTTACGGCCGTCTGCAAACTTTCCAGGGGCTTGTTGGGCGAAGTCGGTCCGTCGAAATGGAACGAGTAACTGACGTCATACTTCACCGCAGAAGCCACAGGACACCAGCGCTGTCCTCTTTCTTCACCCACGAGCGTGGGAATAACATCTCCCCAGTACCGTACGTGCGCCATAAGGAAGCTCACGGCCACTCCCAGCCTCTTCGCCCTTTCGAGCTGATCGTCGCGGATCATGGGAACGTGTTCGAGACGGATGCGGTGATCGGCGGTCGGATACTTCTGCAACCCGGCCTCGATCGCATCCATAGCCCAGTCGATGGCAAGGTCTCCTTCTGCATGTATCGCCGCGGAGATTCCCCTTATTAGTATGTCGTCTATGAAATCCTGCAACTCTTGCCGGGTTACGTAGGGCTCCTGCATATAACCGGCCGGAGTATCCATGATTCCCGTGGTCGTATCGTTCACCAGATAAGGCTCTCTCATCGATATCGTCCCGGTCCAGGGGCTTCCGTCGATGAAAAGCTTTCCGCCGACCATTTTTATCATTTCGCTATCATCGGGTATGACTATGTTTTTGTAATCCACCGCGTAGCCGCGCAGACGAAGAGTCTTTTGCAGCCGCTCCGTTAACTGATACAGGGTCAGTATATCTTTCTCGAGAACGTTGTCGCTTATAGTGGTGACTCCGTCGCTCGCGTTGACCAGCCACCCATGGTAAACGGCCTCTGCCAGCTGCTGGGGACCTCCGAAATATTCGAGCAGGTAATTCTTTATCAACATGGAAATCGGACCGCCCTGATCGAGCCTTCCATCGAGTTCGCCGTTCTCATCCCTTCCGAAGGTTCCCGCCATAGCGCCGACGGGATCTGGTGTGTCTTTGGTTATACCCGCCAGCTCGAAAGCCATCGAATTTGCGAAACCTATGTGGACGCTGTTTCCCCAGATGAAAAGAGGGTTGTTGGGCGCTATCGCATCCAGTTCTTTCTTTGTGGGGTTTTTTAAACCCTTTTGCAGGAGAGGATCCCAGCCGAAGAAGACCAAATACTCACCTGGTTCGGCCTTCGCGACGGCTTCTTCGATCATGTCCATGATCTTCTCGCCGTCGGTATAACCCACGGCGGGCCTTATATCGACCATGGCGCTTTCAACGACCATTTTGACGAAAGGATGAGAATGAACCTCGACAAATCCCGGCATAAGGGTTTTGCCCTTCAAATTGATAACCTCGGAATCTTCGGTGATGAATTTGACGATTTCTTCGTTCGTACCGACGGCGATGATTCTGTCGCCCTTAACGGCCACGGCCTGCGCCTCGGTCATCTGTTCATCCACAGTCACCACTGTTCCATTGATGAACAGAGTTATCTTTTCTTGAGCGGTGGCGGAATTGATTTCGGGTCCGCCACAGAAAACCAATGAATACGACAGCAGTGCAAGCAGAAAAACGGCTATTTTCCTCACTGGGTTCACCTCCCTTTTCAGGTCCCTTAGATCTCTGTTTTTGAAGTATCTTTCGCACAAACATGCCACACGAGTGAACTAGACAAAGAACATGGATTAGCAACCGGAAAGCCTTGCGTTCAAAGTCCGCAGAAAGAACTGATTCTTTTTTCAAAGAGCGGGTATGAATCTCGAAAAGAGGCAAACTCATATGAATCGTAAGTTTGAAAGCAATTATAGCACGAGAGATCGCCATTACAGCCTTGCCAGCAGGCTTCTTCACTTGAAATCATAAGTTGAGATAACTGAAGAGTTTGAGATGTGTCTGGATTGCCGAAGTCTTGTAGTAGAATATTTCTTAACGGAATAATCTATTTCGGCACCAACCACGGCAAGATCGTCGCCATCAATTGCAGCAGTAACGGCCTGGA
>NZ_DAOSEH010000082.1:0-9891 GCF_035363035.1 Mesotoga sp.
CCAAGCAGTTCTTCGACGGCAAGTTCGTCTTCGACAGCCTTCCGGATGAGCAGAAACAGCAGTACAACGCCGGCTGGTACGGAGACGTCTGGAACCAGGGCAAGATAGCGATCAGATGGTCGGGCACATGGGACACGGCCTCTTTCGCCACGCTGCCCTTCCCGAGCCGCTTCATCGGCGTACCCGAAGGCAAGGTGACCGTTGTGGGGGACTTCTTCGTCCTCTCCAAGACGACTAAATACCCGGAGCAGGCCTACGAATTCGCCAAGTACATAACCTTCGCCAAAGAGGGTATTCTCAAAAGACTGGAGATCGACACGGCCAACCAGTGGACCTCTATGCCTCTGACCACGGAGCAGGACGTCCTCGATGAATATTTCAAGGTCAAGAAGCTCTTCCCGGGAATCGATGAAGCCTTCGCCAGAATCTCCGAAGGCATCGTCGAGGGCGTGAAGATAGTCCCCGGCTATATCCAGTCCCGCTGGACGGCGCCCACCGGAATCAAGGTCGGAGACAACGACAACGCCTCGATAGGCGACGTGATATGGAACAGCATGAGGGGTAACGTGAACATAGCAGACTACGCCGGTCAGCTCAACAAGCTGGCCAACGAGCAATACAGGAAAGCCATCGAGAAGATCGCGATAATGACAGACTGAAAGGAGAGGGAACCATAAGCAAGGGCGGAGCGCTGCTGACATTTCTTTTTCTGGCTCTCGTTTCACTGAGCGCGAATCTCGCGATTCCGTACTCCACGCTCTTGCCGGATATTACCCCTTCTTACGGCGGCGGGACCGTCTGGGCCTCGCCGCCCCTTTCTGAAAACCTCCGGAGAAACGACGGCCTCGAGTTGAATATATATCTGAACGAGGGCGGCCACTATGCCATCAGGCTCGGCTACACGGTTACCGGCTCTTCGATCCTCCCCCCGGAGGTCTCCATCGAGATAAACGGCGTTTATCAGTTCCTCGAGGCGCAGAGAGTGACGCTCGTTCAGTACTGGAAATACGAGACGCTGGACTTTCCGCTGAACAGGTACGGGGACGAAGTACTGCCCTCTCAGACGATTCTCCCGAATCCGCTCGATTATACGCTGCGAGACTCCTCGAGTCTTTTCAGGCAACCGCTGCTCTTCTCTCTCGAAAAGGGCGAAAATACGGTGAAGCTGACACTCCTCTCCGGAGAGATAACCCTGCACTCGGTGGAGGTTCTGTCGCTCGAGGAGATCCCCGCTTACGCGAAACCCGGTGCGGATCGGCCGAAAGGCGATTTCATCACGATAGTGGAAGCCGAACACCCTTCTTACAAGAGCGACACCACCATCAACGCGATCGCGAACAGGAGTCTCGACGTCGTTCCCTTCGACACTTATCGATCGCTTCTAAACACCTTTGGCGGAGCCTCGTGGAAGAACGGCGGACAGGCCGTCTTCTATGAATTCGAGGTTCCCTCCGACGGATATTACTGTATAGCCTTCAAATACATTCAGGACTCGAAATCGAAGATGAGAGTCTTCAGAAAGATAACTATAGACGGCGCAGTGCCGTATAAAGAGCTCGAAAGTTATCCCTTCGATTCCTCGACCGTCTGGAAGATAGAAACTCTCGAAAGCGACGGAGAGAACCTGGAGCTCTACCTGACCGCTGGCAGACACACGCTTGGAATCACCGTCAACGTGAGCGTTTACGAAAGCGTCCTGATGACTTTGAAAACTATGATATCTCAAATAAACGACTTCGCCCTGCAGATAAGATATCTCACGGGCGGGGGCAATATCGACAGAAATGTGGAGTGGGAGATCGAGGACTACTTCCCCGGGATAGACGAAACTCTGGCCGCCATGAGAGAGGAGCTAGCACGGGAATACTCGGAGGCATCCCGGATAAACGGCAACGAAGATTCACAGGAATTGACCTCTTTCAGAACGGCCATAATGCTTCTGGAGAGGCTTATGAAAGCTCCCGACGAGATACCGAAAAAGCTCGATTTGCTGGTTGGAAGCGTCGGATCGATCGTCTCGGAACTCTCAGTCGCCCTGAACGGCTTCCAGAATATGCCGCTCACGCTCGACCGCATATATATTTACGCCGGCGAAACGGCTCCCTCTTTCAAGAGGGCCTCCATCTTCGCCTCTCTCTGGGAGGGGATCAAGAGGTTCGTCGATTCCTTCAAGCCGGCCCGGTACAAAGCCGGGGGGAGCGATGGTTCGGTGGTTCTGGAAGTTTGGATAAACAGGGCCAGACAGTACTCGGACATAATCCAGCAGCTCGTGGACGACGATTTCACCCCCAGAACGGGGATAGTGGTTGATCTATCGATCATCAAGGATGAACAGAAGCTGATCCTGGCCAACGCGGCCGGCAAGTCGCCGGACATCGCCCTCGGGATAAGCAACTGGATACCCTTCGAGATGGGGATAAGGGGCGCGGCTCTGGCCCTCTCGGATTTCGAGGACTTCACGATCTTCGCCCGCAACTTCATGCCCGGCACCTTCCTTCCCTTCATGTACGAGGGCAAAGTTTACGGTCTGCCAGAGACGCAGGATTTTTATCTCACCTTTTACAGAAAAGATGTGCTCGGCATGCTCAACATTCCGGTGCCCTCGACCTGGGAGGAGGTAAAGCTCATACTGCCGGAGCTGCACAGAAACGGCCTGAACTACTATATTCCGATCGGAGGGACGGCCTCATCCAAGGCCTTCATGACCACGGCTCCCTTCTTTTTCCAGCACCATGCGAGGCTGTACAGCGAAGACGGGCTGAGCACCGCGATAGACAGGAAGGAAGGATTGGAGGCGATCCGGGAGATGACCGACCTCTTCGCCATATACGGCATGCCGCTTCAGGTATCCAGTTTCTTCGAGCATTTCAGGAAGGCCGATATCCCGATCGGCATAAGCAATCTTGCGACCTATGTCCAGCTTATGATAGCCGCTCCCGAGCTGAAAGGCCTCTGGGGGCTGGCCCCCTCGCCCGGGGTCGCTCACGGGGACATAGAGAGGTGGCAGACCGGCTCGGCCCAGGCCGTGGCGATCTTCGGCGACACCGCTCACCCGCAAGAGGCCTGGCAGTTCCTCAAATGGTGGCTCTCAAAGGAGACCCAATCTCGCTTCGTCTTCCAGGTTCTCAGCACGTACGGACTGGAGTATCTGATCCTCCCCTCGAACAGGTTCGCCTTCGAGGACGTACCGCTTCCCCACGAGGACAAAGAAGCGATACGAGAACAGTGGGAGTGGCTCCAGGAAGTCCCCAGGAGTCCGGCGACCTACATCCTGGAGCGCGAAATTAGCAACATCTGGAACAGGGTCGTTCTCGAGGGAAGACCGATAAGGGTGGCCGTTGACGATGCCGTGCAGAGGATCAACAGAGAGATCCTCAGGAAGATGGAGGAGTTCGGCTACGTCGTGAACGGCAGGAAAGTCAGAGAATACGAGATCCCCGATCTCGAAAAAATACTGGCCTGGTGGAGTGAGTGAGCTGAAAAGAGCCGATGGGAAGTGGATACTGGCCTTTCTGGGGCCGTATGCGGTGGTCTTCACCATATTCATAATCGTACCGATAATAATGGCGGTGCTTCTCTCCTTCACCAATTTCAACACGATCCAGTTTCCCGATTTCGTGGGACTGAAGAACTATATCTCCCTCTTCACGTACGACGATGTTTTCATGCAGTACGTTCTTCCCAACACCATCAAGTTCGCCCTCATAGTCGGACCGCTGGGTTACGCCCTCTCCTTCTTCCTCGCCTGGATGCTGGCACAGATCCCCAGGGCACCCAGAACGATTCTGGCGCTGATCATATACTCGCCTTCGATGACGGTGGGAGTGGCCATGCAGGTGATCTGGCTGACGATCTTCAGCGGCGACAAGTCCGGTTACCTGAACAGCCTCCTGATGAACCTCGGTCTCATAAACCAGCCGGTGCAGTGGCTCCAGTCGCCGCAGTACCTCATGATCACGATGATAATAGTGACCCTCTGGAGCAGTATGGGCGTCGGCTTTCTCGCCATGCTCGCCGGCGTGCTCAACACCGACCCGGAGCTTTACGAGGCCGGTTACGTCGATGGAATCTCAAAACGCTGGCAGGAGATCTTCTACATAACCGTACCGCTCATGAAGCCCCAGATGCTTTTCGGGGCGGTGATGTCGGTCGTCTCGACCTTCCAGGCCGGTTACATAGGCGTTCTGCTTTCCGGTTCCAACCCGACGCCCCAGTACGCCGGTCAGCTCATAGTAAACCATATAGAAGACTATGGCTTTTTAAGATACGAGATGGGCTACGCCGCCTCGATATCGGTCATGCTTCTGCTCATGATATGGATCTCTTCGAAGTTCGTATGGTCGATCTTCGGAGAAAGGGAGTGAAAAGATGGCCTTTCAGGGTACGAAGATAAACCCGCAGAGGTTTCACAGGAGCCAGATAAAGTTTTACGCGATCCTCATACCCCTGGCCGTCTTCATGTCGCTGCCGATAATCTTCATCTTCATGAACGCCTTCAAGCCGCCGAACGAACTCTTCGCCTTCCCGCCGAGAATCTTCGTGAGGAACCCCACCTGGGACAACTTCAAGGCGCTTTTCAACGCGGTCACCCAGTCGGGCATACCGGTTAGCAGATACCTCTTCAACAGTCTGCTGATCTCTCTCCTCACGGTCCTGGCGACTATCCTGGTGGGAACGGCGGCCGGTTACGTGTTGTCCAAGAAGCAGTTCAGACTCAAGAAACTGCTTTTTGAAATCAACACGCTGGCGCTCATGTTCGTGCCGATCGCCGTAATGATACCGCGCTACATAATAATAGCCAGGGCCGGGCTGGTGGACAACTTTCTGGTTCACATACTTCCCAACCTCGCCATGCCCGTCGGCCTCTTCCTGGTGAAGCAGTTCATAGATCAGATACCCGACTCGCTCATAGAGGCGGCAAAACTCGACGGCGCCAACGACTGGTTCATATACGTCAAGATCATACTGCCCCTCACCAAACCCGCGATCGCGACGATCGCCATACTCTCCTTCCAGACGGCCTGGAGCTCCGTGGAGGCCTCCAATTTCTACATAAACCAGGAGAGCCTGAAGAACTTCGCCTATTATATGTCAACGCTAACCAGCTCCACCAGCGCGGTGGCCGGACAGGGAGTAGCGGCGGCGGCCGGTCTCATAATGTTCCTGCCCAGCCTCGTCATCTTCATATTCACCCAGAGCAAGGTGATGAACACCATGGCCCATTCCGGTATAAAGTGAGGCCCGCGATGAAGAGGCTGATCACTCTCGTCTTCCTTATGGCCGCGGCGGCGCTCTGCGGAAATGTCTCCTATAACACGTACACCGTCGGGATCGGCCGGTTCCTGGTTAAATCTCAGGAGGCCTTCGAGCCGACCGAAGTGCTGTACGGGGAGTTCCTCTCTCCGGAGGACCTCTTCGTCAGGGACGGTAAGCTGTACGTGGCCGATTCCGGCAACTCCCGGATAGCCGTGCTGGACGGCAAAGAAGTTAGCTACCTGGCCGAATGGGAGGTGCTGAACCCGCAGGGGATCTACGTGGATGAGTCCGGGACGATCTACATCGCAGACTCCTGGGCCAGAAAGGTTTACAAATACGACGGACGGGGAGTACAAACCGGCGTGCTGACCAGACCCGACTCGCCGCTTTACGGCAAGAGCAACGACTTCATCCCGCTGAAGGTGGCGGCGGACAGGCGCGGGAACGTCTATGTTCTCAGCCAGGGAGTCACGAACGGACTGGTCGTTTTCAACAGGGACGGAAAGTTCGTCAGTTTCTTCGGGGCGAACGAACCCGACGTAACGCTGAGGATGATCCTCCAGAGGTTACTCTTCACACAGACTCAAAAAGAGCAGCTTCTTCGCATAAAGCCGCCCTCGCCGGGCAATCTGGTGGTGGACGACTCCGGCCTTGTCTGGACGGTTACCACCGGCCTCACGGACAAAGCAATAAAGAGGTTCAACGTAGCCGGCACGAACATATACGGCGAGCTAGACTTCTCCAGCTCCGATTTCATCGATCTAGACATAGACGCGTTCGGGAACGTGTACGCCCTGAGCTCGAACGGCCTGATCTTCATCTACGACTCGTACGGGAATCTACTCTTTCTTTTCGGCGGCCAGAGCTACTACGAAAACAGGAGGGGACTGCTCAGGTCTCCCGTGGCGATCGACGTGGCCGAGGACGGCAGGATATACGTTCTAGACAAAGAGGACGGAACGATCACTGTTTTCTCGCCCACGGCCTTCGGCAGCCTGGTGCTGAAAGGTGTAAGTTATTACAACCAGGGGATGTATCTGGAGGGAGAGGCTATCTGGCGGGAAATACAGAAGCTGAACAGCGGTTTTCTCCTGACTTACAAAGTACTGGGCAACATAGAGTTCAAGAGGGACAACTACGGGCAGGCCTTCGACTATTTCTCGCTGGCGCAGGATATGCGGGGCTATTCGGAGGCCTTCTGGCATCTCAGGAACGACTGGCTCCAGAAGGTCGTCGGCCTTCTCTTCGTGGCGCTGGTGGCGCTGGCCGTTTTCGATCTCGTCCGTTCGGTCCTCAAGCGACAGGGGAAGATAAAGCCGCGCGCCAGGGCAGGCGGAGAGATGAAGTTCAGACTGTTGAGGGAGTTGAAGGCTTCACTGAAATTCCTGAAGAACCCCTTCGACGCCGTTTACGAGATGAAGAGAAACGGGGCGGTCTCCTTCTCTACCGCGACGTTGCTTTACATATGGATGTACGTTCAGAACGTATTGATCCTCTATCTGGCATCGCCACTCTTTGTGGGTTTCAGGGCACGCAACATCGATTTTCTGGCGCTCTTCTACGACACTTACAGGCTGCTCTTTCTCTGGATAGTTGGAAACTTTCTGGTGAGCGAGATCTCCGAGGGCGAGGGAACTTTCAAACACATATACATAGGCACGATCGAAGCCTTCCTGCCTATCCTGCTCTTCTCCCTGCCTCTGGCGCTCGTGACCAACCTGTTGACGCTCAACGAGGCCTTCATATACACCTTTTCGATGCAGGCCCTGAACGTCTGGTCGCTCGTTATGCTCCTGATCGTGATTTCCCAGGTTCACAACTTCACCTTCGGCGAGACGGTGAAAAACGTTCTGCTGACGCTCTTCGCGATGCTTCTTCTCGCGCTGCTTATCTTCCTCGTGCTCATACTTCTGCGCGAGGAGATCGATTTCTTCGTCTCGATCGTCCAGGAGCTGATCTTCCATGCGGGTTAACAGGGCCGTGGTCGGTTACGCGATAAAGATAGCGCTTCTGGTGCTGGCGACTGTCCTTCTGGGACTTCTGCTCGGCTACAAACCCGGCCAATCGTCGGGAACGCCCCCGGCGGTTTTCGTCCAGAGGCCTTACACCTTCGAGAGGCCGGCCTTCGAAAAGGTTCTCGCGAACGACAATCTCGAGCTGTACTTCGACAGAAAATCGGCCGGAATAAAGCTCGTCGATCTGAGGAACGGCAAAACCTGGCATTCGGTTCTGGAGGAGGCCGACAGATCGATCAACAACGTCTGGCAGGCCTTCTTCAGCTCGGGCGTAACGCTCGAACACATAGACGGCAGGAACACCGTCAGACGGCTTAACTCGGCCAGGGACGGCGAAACCAGCTTTGTAGACGTCTCTTCCGATCACTTCAGCGTGGCCATCGCCTTCCCCGATGTCGGGGCCGTCATCGAGGTCAAATATACCCTCGGGGTCGATTTTCTGGATATATCGGTCACGGGTGTCGAAGAGGGCGCGATCAAATTGACCTCCCTCTACCTGTACCCCTTCATGGGCGCGTCGAAAGGAACGGTGCCCGGAAGCTTCCTCATCCCCGACGGCATCGGCGCCGGGCTCGACCTCTCGAAAAAGACGATCGCAAATTCGCCCTTCGTCGCGAGGGTGTATGGACTGGACAAAGGCTTCGTCGATATCCCGACGACCTTAAGCCTGGATACTGTGGCCGATCCAGAGAGAATAACCCTACCCTTCTACGCGGTAACGACGGGCGAGGCTGCCTTACTCGGAGTGATAACGGGCGGCGATCTCTACGCCGAGGTACAGGCCTACAAATCAGGCATAGTCACCCCTTTCAACTGGATAACCACAAGATTCATATACAGGCAGATGTATAGAAAGCTCCTGAACAAAAAGGGCGAGGGCGTCAGCATACCTCAGGCGCAGAGAAACCCCGTATCTCCGGCGTTGAGATTCTACTTCCTCGACGGCTCGAACTCGTCCCCGTCGGGGATAGCCGCAAAAGCGAGGGAGGATTTCCTGCTTAGGGGACTGATCCCCTCGCGGCGGCTCGAGCCGGTCGTCCCGCTGAAGCTGGAGTTCCTGGTAGCGGAAAGCGAAAAAACCACCTTCGGCATAAAGGTCCATATAATGACTCCGCAGAGTGAACTGGAGCGAATACTGGCGGAAGTCGGCAAATACTCTCAACGGACGGTAGTCGTTTTGAGGGGCTACACCTCCGGGGGGCTCTCCACCTCCTCGCCCGATCACCTGCCCCTGGAGAGGAAAGCAATAGAGGACATCTCAAGGCTGAGCGAATTCTATTTCTACGTGGACTATCTGACGGCTCATGAAGGATCGGGGGGCGTATCGAGGGCCCGCTACGCGCAGAACAGATCGGAACAGATAATGATCGAAGGTCCGAGATTCATCATCGATCCGAGGGAGACCGTCTCTTTCGCGCTCGAAGAACTCGAGAGCTTCTCGAAACTCGGGATCGAAAAATTCGCCCTCGCCAACCTCGCCGAACTGGCCTTCTCGACCAGGGACAGTAACAGAACTGAGAACGTGGAGGCCCTTCTGGAGACGGTCTCGCTCTTCGACGGGCCGATACTGTACAACCCCAACCTTTACATGATCTCCCGGGCCTCACACATATCCGACATCCCCGTCTCGAATTCGGGTTACCTCATAGAAGACAGCGTCGTCCCGCTTCTGCCGGCGGTGTTGAGGGAGTCCTTCTGGCTCTTCACCGGTCCGGTAAACCTCACGTCCGATTTCAGGCGCGAACTACTCAGGGCCGTCGATTACGGACTCTTCCCCAGTTTTTACATAACTTCGGAGAGTTCGATGAAACTCGTGGAGACCGCCTCGTCCGACCTCTTCTCCACAGAGTACGAAAACTGGAGGGAGAAGATCGAGTTCGCCTACGACTTCGTATCGAAGGCCCTCGAAAATACCCTCAACTCGCGGCTCGTCGAACGCGTCGAGGTGGCTGCCGGTCTCTTCAGAAACACCTACGACAACGGAACGTCCATAACGCTGAACTACAACGAAAACCCGGCGAGAGCGGGAGATCTCGAGATAGAGCCTCTCTCCTACGTTGTCGAGGTGAACAGATGAGAATGAAAATAAGGACCAGAGAGGCGCTCCAGGGGTTGGCCTTCATATCGCCCTGGCTCATAGGTTTTCTGATCTTCACGCTCGTACCGCTGGTGAGGACTTTCTGGCTGAGCCTCAACGAAGTCAGGGTTACGGCCGGCGGGATCCGCACCTTCTTCGTGGAACTCAGAAATTACAAGGACGCCTTCCTGACCGATGTGACGTTTTCGGGAATGTTGATCGACTACGCCCTTCAGATGGCCGTCTATATACCGGTCATCATCTCCTTCTCCATGGCCGTGGCGCTTCTGCTGAATCTGAAAATCAGGGGACAGGGCCTCTTCAGGACGATCTTCTTCCTCCCCGTGATTATCTCCAGCGGTCCGGTCCTGGCCGAACTGGCCGACAAAGGCGCGATGACCTTCGAGGGACTCACGAAACTCGATTTTCTCGTAAACCTCCAGACTACCCTGCCGCCGTCGATCGCCAGACTGCTGGCCTTCGCCGTAGGCTCTTTCATCGTGATCCTCTGGTTCTCGGGCGTGCAGATCCTCATCTACCTGG
>NZ_DAOSEH010000083.1:0-9797 GCF_035363035.1 Mesotoga sp.
CGCTTTCCGTAATTAAACAGTACATCGAAAGCCAAAAAACCTCGCAAAGGAGGTGAAAAAGTGCAAATCATCGTCAAGATTAAATTAGAGCTAACCAGAGAACAGGTTACTCTTCTTCGAGCAACAACTAGAGAATACATCCGCTTGGTCAATAACATAGTAGCAGATTTCGTAAAAGCTGATGCACCCCTTAAATATACTAGTAAAACCGTTATTGCGGAGCTTCCCAGTGCAGTAAAAAACCAAGCGATAAAAGACGCTAGAAGTGTTTTCAAAAAGTATAAAAAGAATGTTTGTGCCAATGCCAGATTAGAACCAGAAGACCAAAGAGAAGTCAGAGTGCCAATTCTTAAAAAACCTGTCGCAATCTGGAACAACCAGAACTATTCTCTAAAAGAAAACATCCTGTCGTTTCCTGTTTTAATTGCCGATAAGTCTAAACGTATTGAAGTTAAAGCAGTGCTGACCGACTACCAACGGGAACAGTTAAACGGCAAACGCGGTAGTCTTCGTATAACGCAAAAATCAGGTAAATACATAGCCCAAATAGCCGTAGAAATGGATGAAGAACAGCCTGAGACCAGTAATAAAATCATGGGTGTAGATTTAGGTCTTAAAAATCCTGCTGTAGCCGTTTTGGAAGGAGGTAAAACCAAATTCATTGGTAATGGCAGACAATGCAAATTTATCAAGCGCAAACATCGTTCAGTACGGCGAAAACTCGGCAAACTCAAGAAGCTCAAAGCTATAAAAAAGCGCCACGACAAGGAACAGAGATGGATGAAAGACCAAGACCACAAAATCAGCCGCCAAATTGTTAATTTCGCTAAAGAAAATCAAGTTGCAGTTATTCATATGGAACGCTTGACGAATATTCGCAACACGGCAAAAACAAGCCGTAAAAATGAGAAAAATTTGCATCCTTGGAGTTTCTATCGACTGACAAAGTACATAGAATACAAGGCGACTCTGGTAGGAATTAAAGTAGAATACGTTAATCCCGAATATACAAGCCAGAAATGTCCAAAATGTGGTAAACACAACAAGGCCAAGGATAGAAAATACGTGTGTGGTTGTGGATTCAAAGCCCACAGGGATAGAGTGGGAGCGATGAATATTATTTCCGCAACTGTGGCAGATGGTGTAGTATAAGCGATAGTCTGCCAGCCCTAGGAGCTAATATGCTCTGCCTAGGGACGGGCTGCTGACACAGCCCTTAACTTGGGGTCATACTCCGATGCCAGAAACGGTCTTCGGTTTAATCACCCAAGAATCCCCTGCCTTCAGGCATGGGGAGTGTCAAACAACATACTGCGTTGTAACACGATACGACATGCTAATCCAAAGCCCAATATTGTGGAGCCTTGTCGCGGGTGTATATGTTTTTACGGGCCTGTCAGTAATCTATTATCTTATACTTGGCAGAGCCTATAGAAAGATGAGAAATAGCTTCTGAGCTCTTTTTGCCTTTATCCAGAAAAAAATGGCCTTGAAAGGGGTCAAATAATAATGCATTTTTCTAAGATGAATAATTCTTTCAGTTGAAAAGGCCGATGTTCGCTGTATAGAGTTCTTTAAAGGTATTTTTTCTCTCTTTCATGTAAGAACTGTATTCGGCCCGGGGTTCCACCCGGTCGTACTTTTTCTTTATATCTTCAACGACTTTTTCGAGAGCCTTGCCGCTCGTGGCGGATAGAGCGATCAGGGCGGCGCCTGTCGCCGAGTCGTACTGGCGGGGCGAGACCAGTAGTTCGTGGTCGAGCAAGGTGGCGATCAGCTGTAGTAGAACTTCGCTCCTTGCACCGCCGCCTGAAACGCAGATCTGGTTCGGTTCGAGCGCCGTTCTCTTTATTTCGTCATCTATCATGCTTATGTCCAGGGCAATGGCTTCGAAAACCGCACTCAAGATCTCTTTTCTGCCTGTTTCCATGGACAGCCCGAAGAGAATTCCTCTGGCTCTGGGGTTGTTGAAAGGGGTGCGCGCTCCTCCAAAAAACGGGAGCAGGATCATGTTTGAAGGTTCGTATTCTTCCGCTCCAAAGCCCGACAACAGACTCTCTTTCTCGTACCTGTCAAGGCCGAACAGTCTGTCGGTCACCCAGTCAGTGAGGAGGCCGCCGCAGCTGGTAGCGCCACCGACGGTGAATGATCCCGGGACGGTACCGGTTTCCACGAATAGGGCGGGTGATCTTACAGGTCTGTCGAGACACTGGATGTAAATCGAGGTCCCTCCGAGCGAGATGGAGACGTTTCCTGGCTCGAGGCAGGCGTTAGTTATGGTGTCGGAGCAGGCGTCTCCCGTTCCCGTGAAGACAGGGGTCCCATAACCAAGACCCGTTTCTTCGCAGGCCAATCTCGTTACCGTACCGGTAAGATCCGTTGCCCATTTTATATCGGGAATAATGTCTGTCGAAAGGTCTACGTGATCGAAGGGATCTTTGAAAATTTCCAGGGTGTTGAGGTTTATGAGGTTGCCCGCCGAAAGGGAGAACATATCCGAGGCAAATTGGCCGGTCAATCTGAAGGCTATGTAACCGTTCGCGGTCAAAACCCGGGTTGTCTTTTCGAATATCTGTGGTTCGTTTTTTCTCATCCAGAGGATCTTTGGAAGGATAGACTGGCTTGAATACTCTGTGTAAAGTGGATTGTCTCCAAACTCTCTCATTAAGTCGTTGAGTGATTCGATCTCTTTAATGGCCCTCTGATCGATGCCGTACATGAAAGACTTTCGCAGGGGTATTCCATCGTCCGATACGGGTAGTACATTCGGACACATGGAACTGAGCCCTATCGCTTTTATGCTCGAGAGGGAAATCTCTTTGCCCGCCATCGCGGTCAATTTCAAAAAGTCCTGCCACCACACCCGGGCGTCCTGCTCTGGATAGCCGTCATCGGAAAAACTCTGTGAATGAGTGACCTTTGCGCTTGCGACAATACGGCCTTCTAGGTCTATGATAGATATCTTACTCGAAGTCGTACCGATATCGTATCCTGCGAAAAGCTCTCTTTCTTTCACGGCCGATAAATCCTCCCTCTCTAGATCGTACACATCAATCACGGGCAATAAAGAAAAACGGGGGAGCCTTTGCATTTAGTTAATCCTCGAATCGTATCTACCCTTCGAATACCGACAAAGCATATGGCTGCAAAAGGCCCCCGAAAGCGCGTTAGTACTTCTTTTAGCTCGTTATTTCAGATAATCCTGAGCGTTCGCCGAGGTGATAAGAGGTGCGTCCATGTATATTACCCTTACGGCCCCGATGACTTCTTCGGGGCTGTTCCCCTCGACGACTATCTTCTGTATGAGTTCGGCAGCTTTGGTGGCTGAATCTCCGAAGGGCTGCAGGATCGTGGCTACGACGGCCGTGTTGTTGGCGGCTATCATTTTTATGTTTCTTTCGTTGCCGTCAATTCCGACCACGAACATATCTTCTTGAGTATAGCCGGCCGCCTTGATCGCCAGAGATACCGCATAAGCCGGGTCGTCCCAGGCACACCAGACAGCGTCGATCTTGTCGCCGTACTTGAGCAGATACGATTCCATGGTTTTCTGTGCGTCTTCGACGAATCCCGCCGGCGGCAGGTGATGGACTTCGAGCACTTTGATGTTCGGCTCTTCCGTCAGTACCACGTCCAGCGCCTTTCCTCTGAAGCGGGTTCCATAGAATTGATCGAATTTGAATACAATGATGTTTCCCTTGTGGTTCAGTCTGTCGACCAGGTATGTGGCAATCTTTGCGCCCATCTCCCAGTTGTTGGTGAGAATATCGGCAGTCAGCAGGTCACTGTACTCTGAGTCGATACCGATCACGGGAATGCCAGCCTCTTTCGCCGCGGTGAGCGAGGAAGTCAGCGAGCTCGCCTGTCCCATGGCGACCACTATGAGATCTACTTTCTTCGACACGTAGTTTTCCACCAGATTGTTCATCATCTCCCAGGAGCCTGCGGAGTTCGAGACGTAAATGGTCCAACCGTTGGTCTTTGAAATGGCTTCGAGATTTTGGGCGATAGTTGCCTGAGTTACCGCAGAAAGGTTGGCCGCGACGAAGCCGATCTCGATACCGAAGGCCAGAGAAACGAGTAACATAATCGCAAGAACAAGAACTACCTTTTTCATAGTTACCACACCTCCCGTTGTTTGCCTTAGAAGCTCTCAGAACTTCTGAATGAAGTCATCGAGACAGCCAGAATTATGATCGCTCCTTTGGCGATATACTGAAAGAAATACGACACTCCCATTATCACTAGACCGTTGTTTATAACTCCGATGATCAAAGCTCCCACAAAAGTTCCCGGCACGTTCGGCCTGCCCACCTTGATCGTGGTCATGCCCAGAAAGGAGGCGGCTATCGCATCCATGAGATAAGCGTCACCCGCGGTCGGCTGTCCAGATCCCAACCTGGAGGCTAGAATACAGCCGGTGAAGGCCGCGAGGGCGCCGGAGATTATCATTCCGACCACGCGGAGAAGCCTGACGTTGATGCCCGACAGGAAGGAGGCTTTCACACTGCCCCCTATTGAGTACATCCACTTTCCCATCTTCGTCTTTTCCATCGCGAAGGTGAAGACGACAATGACTACTGCCATTATGAAGACCTGGACGGGGATTCCCAGAACTCTTTTCTGCGCGATCGCGAGGAAGGAATCGGGGAAGATGCCGTAAACCTCCTGACCTCTGGTGAACATGAAGTTGATACCGGTCGCGATCGTACCGAGGGCGAGGGTTGCGATGAAGGCGGAGATCTTCAATCTGGTGATCAGAATTCCTGCGATCACGCCAAAGAGCGCGCCCATGCCCACCGTTATGAGTATGGAGCCAAATACGCCCAGGCCTTTCAAAATCAGAGAAGTCACTATAACTCCCGAAAGGCTCGCCACCGATGCGATAGACATGTCAAAATCACCCGGTATCATACAGACGGTCATCCCGGTCGCTATTATCGTCAGCATGGAAATATGGGAGAGGATATTTATGAGATTTCTGGAAGTGAGAAACGTTTCGGTCATGATCGAGAAAAACACTACTATGCCGATCAAGGCCAGAATAGTGCCGTACTTCTGAAAGAGCAGCCCTATCTTATTCATCTTTTTCACTCCTTGCGGCGAGACTATCGCTGAGCGCATTTTCGAGAATCGAGTGTTGGTCGTACTCCCCTCTTTTGAATTCCGCCGTGATCCTTCCCAGGCGCATGACATAGATCCTGTCGGCTATGCCCAGCAATTCTCTGATATCCGAGGAAACGAACAACACCCCGCAACCCTTTTTCGCAATTTCTTGCATTATCCTGTAAAACTCGCTCTTGGCTCCGACATCTATTCCCTGGGTTGGTTCATCGAATATGAATACCCTGGATTCCGGCCCCAGAAGCCATTTCCCCAGAACCACCTTCTGTTGGTTGCCACCGCTCAGGTGGGAGATGATCGTCTTCAGCGATGGAGCCTTTATTTTCAGTTCGCTCGATACTTTGCCGGCCCTGGCTCTGGACTCTCTAGAGTTGATCACACCTAACCTGGTCAACGTTCCAAGGAATGGGGAGGTCAGGTTGTCTATAACCGACATATCCTGGACAACCCCCTCCCTCCTTCTGTCCTCCGGGCAGAGATAGACACCGGCCCTCATGGCTTTCGATGGGCCTTTTATCCTGATTTTTTCGTTGTTTATCGTTATTTCGCCGCTATCGATTTCGTGGGCGCCAAAGATCGATTTCATGAGCTCCGTCCTTCCAGAGCCGACCATTCCGAAGAAGCCCACTATCTCTCCCCTCTTCACCTCGAAGGAGATATCCTTCAACCCGAATCTCGCCACGTTCAGATTCGAAACCTTGAGAATTTCCTCACCGATTTCTGAAGCCCGCTTGGGGTATTGATCAACCAGATCCCTGTTGGTCATGAGCTTTATGAGGTCGCGCGTCGATAGTTCCGAAGAAGCGAAGGTGCCTTCGTAGCAGCCGTTTCTGAGGACGGAGATTCTATCGCAGAGGTTGAAAACTTCGTCCAGATGGTGGGAGACGAAAATGATGCTTATGCCGGACTTTTTCAGATTTTTAAGTATCTCGAAAAGGTTGTCCGTATCGCTTTGGGTTATCGAGGCAGTCGGCTCGTCTAAAACCAGTACCTTTGAATTCATGCTCAGCGCCCTGAGGATCTCGACCATCTTCTGCTTTGCAACACTTAGAGTTCCGACCGGAATACCTAGCGGCACTACGATTCCGTACTTATCACACAGTCTCTTCGTATCGGATCTGATCTCCCTACCTTTCAGCACAGAAAGCCGGGAAGGTTCCCTACCCAGCCAGATGTTTTCCTCGGCAGTGAAAAACGGATCCAGAACGGTGTCCTGATAGACTACCCCTATGCCCCTGTGAAGGGCATCGGAAGGACTGCTCAATTTTACAGGCTTGCCGAACAGTCTGAGTTCTCCCGAAGTCTGTTGAAAGACTCCGGCGAGTATGTTTATGAGCGTGGATTTTCCGGCTCCGTTTTCACCGACAAGTCCATGAATCTCTCCTTCTTCCAGAGAGAAGTTGATATTGTCGAGAGCAACGACCCCGGGAAACTCCTTCCTGACCGAGATCATTTCAACAACCTTCATGATTATCTCCCGAAGTGTTTCGAGTAAGCCTCTTCGGCGGACACGCCATCGTTGACTATATCCTTCAAGGCCAATAGCATCTCGACCGGTCTTTCGTGCTGCCAGACGTTTCTGCCCATATCGACCCCGCGTGCTCCTGCCCTGGTGGCGTTTTCGGCGATCTTCAGGACATCCAGCACCGAATCCATTTTCGGACCGCCGGCGATGACTATGGGTATGCCGGCAGCTGCCTCGACGACCTTCTCGAATTTCTCGTCGCAGTAATACGTTTTGACGATATCGGCGCCCATCTCCACGGCAACTCTCACAGCCAGCGAAAGATATCTGGGATCGGTTTTGCGCTCCCGGTCCTTACCGATCGCAGTTACGGCCAACACCGGGAGACCGTAGGTTTCACATTCATCACAAAGCTGGGCCAGGTCGCGTATAGTAGAGTGTTCGTTTGGAGTGCCGACGTAAATCGAGGTGGCGACGGCATCCGCAGACAGTCTCAACGCTTCGATAACCGTTGTTGTTATGCTTTCGTTAGTCAAATCTTCTCCGGCGATGGTCGCCGCTCCGCTCACTCGAAGTACGATTCCGACGTGCCCGTTCGGTGTGTAGCAGTTTCGCAGTATCCCTTTGTTGAGCATTATGGAATCGGTGAACGACGTGAGCTTATCCAGCATCTCGGCCGGTCTTTCCAGACCCTGCATGGGACCGAGAGCCATACCGTGATCGAGAGCCAGCATTATAGTTTTTCCGGATCTGTTGAATATCCTTGAGAGTCTGTTTGCCTTACCGAACAACTCACTCACCAACCTTTATTCCGACTTTAATAGATCTGCCCTCTACGGCGTCTTTGAAGGCCTCTTCGAAATCGGAGAATTCATAGATTCTTTTTGTGAAAGGTCTCAAATCGAGCTTGCCGCTGTTGATAAGTGTGATGGCGGCCATGAAATCCTTAGAGGCAAAGCCCGTGGTACCGGTCAATTTCACACCGTTGTAGTGAATTATATTGGGATCGAAGAGAGCTTTCGTCCCTTTCGAATAGCCGCCGAAGAGTACCATGTTTCCGAATAACTTCACTTTTGGCAGATATTCATCGATCAATTCTGGAACGGGCGCGGTGAGTACTATCGAGTTGTACTTGCCCGTATCTCCGCTGGAAATGGCGAACCCCAGTTCTTCGGCCAGTCCTAGCCTCTCTTGCCTTTTATCGGTGATTACCACAGTCTGACCGTAAACGTCTCGCAAGGTCATAGCGTTCAGCATACCCATTATCCCGGCCCCGACGACCAGTGCCGAATTGCCAGGCTGCAGCTCCATATGTCTGCAGGAAGTCAATGCACAGGCCATGGGTTCCGCAAGGGCGGCCTCTTTAGCCTTGTCTTTCGCAACCTTTGCAACTCCCTTCCTGGCGTAACCGGCATCGATCGAAAGAAACTCGGTTATGGCTCCGTTACTGGGAAAGTCTCTGTTTCTACATCCCTCGGGGTAACCGTTGATACACTGCTCGCATTCCCCGCAATTCACGAAGGGTGCTACGGCCACATAATCACCGACTTCGAACTCCGTAACGTTCCGACCGGTTTCGACTATCCTTCCAGAACATTCGTGACCAAGTATGGTCGGAGGCTTGATCATCGGGTGTCCCTGCTTATAGGTCTTTATATCTGTAGAGCAAATGAAGGAGTAGAGTATCTTGACAAGAATTCCATCTTCTCCGATTTTTGGCTTCTCTACATCTCTGATTGAGATCTTTCCGATTCCTTCGTACATCACTGCCTTCATCCACGCACCTCCTGCTGCGTAACTAGCATCTGGGCTGTCCTTATATCCGTGAAGAGAGTGGTTATGTAACCTCTTGAAAGGGCTGCCCGTATTCCGTCTACTTTGTGCTCCCCGCCGCTCAAACAGATCCTCTCGGGAACTTTTAGCATATCGTTGAAGGGGATTCCCAGAAGGACCTCTTCGATGTTCTGGCAGACTATTTCACCGCTCTTGCCCATGAAACGAGAGACAATATCGCCGACGGCGTGCTTTCTGACCAGTTCGAGTATCATATCGCCGGGAAGGTTTGAGTCTAGAACGGCCGACATTCCGGCCGGAGCCCCCAGACCAAATATGACCGCTTCGAGGTTCGACCACTCGGCGATGGCCGTCTGGACAGACTGTACCTGCTTCATGATTTTCAACTGCTCCTGATTGTTGAAAATCGCGGGAGCGGCCAGAAAAATAGGGGTCGCTCCCAGAGAACCGGCCATTTTCTCGACGATGTTGTTGATCTGATAAGTCTTTTCCGACTGTCCGAGACCTCCGAGGAGCGGTATTATCTTCATCTCGGGAAATCTGGCGAGATTATCCGGTAGGCTCATTACGGCCTCATAAACGGTCGTACCCCAACCCAGCCCGATATAACGCTTGCCTTCGAGCAGCTTCGTAAGGTTTTTCTGGAAGGAGAGAGCTATCCTCTGCTTTATCTCCTTGTCGGTCCCCTTTATAGAGGCCACGACATGGGCTTCCCTTATGGCGTATTTCTCTACTATTTCTCTCTCGAGAGAGGAGAGATCGAAAGATTCCGGCCCGACGAGCTCGATCTTCACCATTCCCAGTCTGCGGGCGCTGGTGAGCAATCTGGAGACTTTCGACCTCGAAAGTCCCAGCTCGGCGGCTATCTGCTCCTGGTTCATCTCGTTGATGTAATACATCTCTGCGGCCCTGTAAGCTAGACTGACTTCATCCATCTTCATCATCTTACCTCGAAGCGAATACCTCTCTGACTTTCTTCAAGAAGCCGGTTCTGTCCTTTTTTTGAAAGAGGTTTCGACCTATCGCCGCGCCTTTAGCACCAGCTTTTGCCGCGTCTTCGAGAGAAACGAAGAAATCCCGGTTCTTCTCGCCCCCGGCTATGATCACGGGAACGGGACATGATCGAACGACCTCGCCGTAATTTGCGGTCATCATGGTCTTTATAACGTTCGCTCCGAGCTCGGCCCCTATCCGCGAAATATTCGCTATAACTTCTGGAGAGGAGTAGTCTTCCTTCCTGTAAGGCAGCATCTCGGCTATGACTGGTATCCCGTACCTCTGGTAGTCCCAGACGGCTTTCGAAAGAGCGTGGAGGGCATCGGAGTCTCTCTCCTGACCGACGATTCCCATAACTATCACTGCGTCGGCTCCAAGCCTCAGTGCCTGTTCCGGATCGAGAAAGTATTTCGTGTTG
>NZ_DAOSEH010000084.1:0-9314 GCF_035363035.1 Mesotoga sp.
GGACACCAGTTGACTATGTATTTGCCCCTGTATATCAGGCCTTCTTTGTAGAGTTGAACGAAGGATTTTCTGACGGCCTGGCTCAATCGCTCGTCCAGGGTGAATCGCTCCCTGCTCCAATCGACGGAACAGCCCATGGCCTCTATCTGCTCCCTGATCTTCTGTCTGTATTCCCTGGTCCACTCCCAGGTGGTTTCCAGGAACTTTTCACGGCCGAGTTTCTTCCTGTCGATACCCTTCTTGGCGAGGTTTTTCTCGACGGCGTTCTGCGTGGCGATGCCGGCGTGATCCTCTCCCGGGACCCAGAGAGCCCTGAAACCCTGCATTCTCTTGAACCGGGTCATGATATCCTGAAGGACGAGGTTGAGCGCGTGACCCATGTGAAGAGCCGCCGTTATGTTCGGTGGCGGTATCATTATGGTGAAAGGCTTTCCGCTACCCTTAGGTTCGAAGTGGCCGTTCTCCTTCCAGCAGGAGTACCACTTCTTCTCCAGGTCGGAAGGACTGTACCTGGTTCCCAGTTCTTTCATAGGACTACCCCCTTGCGAGCTTGCAGCGATTAACAGGAATTATATCACGAAGTGCCGGAGAGAATGGGGAGAGGTTGTGCATTTGAGGTTAAGCCGGCGGTTCACCGGGCGATTGCTTCGATCGGACGGAGAGTTCCCTTTCTCTTTCGATCTCCTCCTGGAGTTCCAGCACGGTTTTGGGCTCTTCGTAGAAAGTGTAGGCATCTTCGGCGACCCTCACCACCAGGAAGTAGTCCTGTATCCTGGGCTTTCCCACCAGCTTGATGTTCCTGGCGGGCAGAAACATATCCCTCAAAGACGGATAATACAGATCGCCCGAAGATGTGCTCTGGTGGACGGCCACTTCTTCGATATCCTCCAGGGGTATCTCCATGTTGACCTGACCGGAGCCGGGTATGTTCACGCTGAAATGGAAACTCCCTCCGTTTATCATGGCGTAACTCTGGCTCATGTTGACTTTCTCTATTCTCTCGACCCTGCCGAAGGTGTAGAAGAGCGATCGAACCATGTTTCTGCTCTCTCTCCCGGAGAGGCCCAGCCGCCTTATCATCCTCTCTTTGGGCCTTTCTTCGCCCAGTCCCAGCAGCGCGGTGACCAGGCAGACTATGTCGCCAACGAGAAACCCCCCCCTGAAGTTGCCCGTCAACAGGGCGATCGATTCCACGATGATCGGCAACAGAGGGGCGATCACCAGCGATATATAAGCCGCTTTCCGTCTGAGGACGGTGAAGAGAACGAAGGCGGGGACACACGTCAGGAAGTAGAGGAGCGGACCGAGAAAGAGCCTGGTGGAGGCCGCGACTACGATAATCGCCATCGAGAGCAAGGCAATCACTTCCCGACGCAGAAATCGCTGAAGATCCTGTCGAGCAGATCCTCGGTCAGATTCCTTCCCAGAAGTTCGTCGAGGCTCTTGGCGGCCCTCTCGACGAGCGTGCTCACTATGTCGACAGTCACCCTCTCTTCTATGGCTTCTATCGACTGGAGGAGGTACCGCAGACACTCCTGGAGGCAGACCCTTTGCCTGGCGCTGACGATGATCTGCTCTCCGATCGATGTCAGGTCGAGGGTCTTTTCGACCATCATCTCCTCGAGCGAGGCGAGTCCCTGTCCTGTCCTGGCGCTGATCACGATATCGAAACCGGCGGCGTCGATCTGCCTTATGTCGGACTTGTTCGCGGCTCTGATCACTCTCCTCCCCTCCAGGTCGATTTTCTGAAGATAACCGGGATCGCCGGCCGGATCGCTGAGAAGTATCAGGAGGTCGGCCTCTTCGATGGCCTTCAGGCTCCTCTGTATGCCCATCTCTTCGATCGCATCGTGCGAGGCCCGTATTCCGGCCGTGTCGACGACTCTGAAGAGAACGCCTTTTATGTTCAGATCCTCTTCGATTGTGTCCCTGGTGGTCCCGGGAATATCGGAAACGATCGCCCGGTCCCTCCTAAGCAGCGCGTTGAGAAGGGTGGATTTTCCGACGTTGGTCTCGCCCACGATCACCGTCTTGATTCCCTGAGCGATCCTCAACCCCTTGCTGGCGCTCTCGATGAAGGCCGAAATACTTTCCGACAGGCCGTCCAGCTTTTCACCCAGGTCCGTGTAATCGGTCTCGACCTCGTCGGGGTAGTTGAGCTCGACCTCTATGGTCGCCAGCAACCGGACGATCTCCTCTCTGAAGGTCGAAATCTCTGTGGAGATGCCCTCCAGGTAGCTCCTTCTGGCCACGTCCAGAGCCGTCTCGCTTCGCGAGGTTATCATAGCGTTTATGGCCTCGGCCTTCGGGAGATCGATCTTGCCGTTCAAAACGGCCCTCCTGGTGAATTCTCCGGGGAGAGCTTCCCTGAAACCGGCCTCGAGAAGAGCTTCCATCGCCCTGTCGATGATAATCGGATTGCCGTGGAAGGAGAGTTCCGCCATCTCTTCGCCTGTGTAGGAGGCTGGCGCCTGGAAATACACGAAGAGTATCTCGTCGAGGAACTCCCCCTTGACCTTGAAGGGCGTCAGATAGATCTTTCTGGGTTTTGGTTTTTCAAGCCGCTCCAGGAGAGGAAGGAGCCTCTCCAGTATCCGCTCGCCGGAACACCTGACCGTCGCGGTCGCGGAAACGCCTCTGGCAGTCGCCAGGGCGCATATCGGATCAGTGAACAATCTCTTCAGCTCCAAGGAATATCTCCTGAAGAACTCTCATCAATCTTCTCTCGGGTACCGGATATATCATCGTCTTTCCTTCCCTATCGTTCACGATCACTTTCTCTCTCTTCAACCGTATCGAGTTGCGATCGTGGTTCTCGGCGTGAGTCAACACGACTCTCTCGGAATGCGCGTCGTACTCCACGGTCTTTATGGCCAGCTTGAAGGCTCCCAGTCTTACACGAGAGGCCGTCAGAAGCGATTCCACCTGTACGGGGAGCTTCCCGAATCTGTCTTTCAACTCGGCCTCTATTTCGTCGATCTCTTCCCGTTCCCTGCAGGCCGCTATCCTGCGGTATATCTTCAGCCTTTCGATGGAGTCGGCGACGAAGGTTTCGGGAATGACCATGTCGAAGGGTATGCTCTTCAATTCCGTATCCACCGCCCTGTCCTGAATATCTACTTCCTGCTCGCCCTTCAACTCTTTTAGGGCCCTGTCGACCATCTCGCGGTAGAGGTAAAGTCCCACCGAGTTGATATTACCATGTTGCTCGGCACCCAGGAGCGTTCCGAAACCCCTTATCTCCAGATCCCTCATCGCCAGTTTCATGCCGCTCCCGGCGCCTGAGAACTCCTTGAGCGCCTTCAGTCTTTCACGCGAGGGTTCGGTGAGTCTCCTGGCGTCGTAAAGGAAGTAGGAGAAGGCCCTCCTGGTGCTTCTCCCTACACGTCCCCTGAGCTGGTAAAGCTGCGCCAGTCCGTAACGGTGGGAGTCGTCGACTATCAGCGTGTTGGCGTTGGGCACGTCGACGCCGCTCTCGATTATGGTCGTGCAGAGAAGAACGTCGAGGCTTCCGGTGTAGAAAGACCTTATCGTCCGTTCGAAGGCCGTCTTGTTCATCTGGCCGTGCGCCATTTCGATGCCGACCTCGGGCAGCAGTTCCCTCAGTCTCAACAGGAGATCGGGCAGTTCGTTGACCCTGTTGTGGACGTATATAGTCTGGCCGCCCCTGTTGACCTCCCTCAGGACGGCCGTCCTGATCAGCCTATCGTTGACCGATCCCACGTATATTTCCGGCGTGGTTCTCCCTGCCGGAGGCGTGGAAATAACCGACATATCTCTCAATCCCGAAATAGACATGTACAAAGTTCTGGGAATGGGCGTCGCGCTCATCGAGAGAACGTTGATCTGGAGCCTGAGCTTTTTGAAATGTTCCTTCTGCATAACCCCGAAAAGCTGCTCTTCGTCGACTATCACCAGTCCGAGATCGGCGAACTGAACCTCCCTGGAGAGCAGCGAGTGCGTTCCCACCACAACGTCTATCTCTCCCTTTTTGAGTTTTCTGAGAAGTCTGCTCCTCTCGTTTTCCGTTCTGTAACGGTCGAGGATCTCGACCCTTATGCCAAAAGGGGTGAGGCGGGAGGAGAAGTTCTCGTGGTGCTGTCGCGCGAGCACGGTCGTGGGGACCATCAAGGCCACCTGCTTGCCGGAGATTACGCTCCTGAAGGCCGCCCTTATGGCCACCTCGGTCTTTCCGTAACCCGCGTCCCCGCTTATGAGCCTGTCCATAGGCCTGCCGCTCTGAAGGTCCGAAAAGACTTCATCGACGGCCCTGAGCTGATCGTCGGTTTCAACGTAGGGGAAACTGTCCCTGAAGCTCTTCTCCATCTCGGCATCCCCCGCGAGCGGTATTCCCCTGACGATCTCCCTGGAACCGTAGAGATTGCTCAACTCGCCGATCAGAGCCTTTACCTCGCGTTTCACTTTGGACTTCTGCCTGCCCCAGCCGTTACCCTTGAGTGAGTTGAGCTGCACTATGTCGGAATTTCCGACGTATTTGTGGACTCTATCTACTCTTTCGACGGGAACGTAGATCTTGTTGTTGTCTCTGTATTCGAGAACCAGGTATTCTCTCACCCCGAGCACGTTCTCGATGGTTCTCACGCCTAGATAGCGTCCGATGCCGTACTCCTTGTGAACGACGAGATCTCTCTCCTCCAGTTCCGTCCAGTCGACGATCGGCACTCTGGGAATGAACTCTTCCTCTCTCTCCTTCGGCTCTCTCCTGACCGCTTCCAGGGTCTCGGTCTGTTCGCTGTCGTAGGGCATCAGCGTGACTGCCGAATCCGAGACTACGGTGTAGTCGGCCATCTTCAGGAAGACCTCGGAAGAGACACCCCCGTACCTGACGTACAGAAACTTGCGTACCGGTCTGTCGGAAAGGAGCTCGATCGTCTCTCTCTCCCTTCTCGAATACTCGGCGAAGGCTTCGTCTGGCCTGACGAAAACTATGGCGTAATCCTTCAGGTAATCGGACAGAATCGTCTGCTTTTCGTAGAATATTCCCGCGATGGTATCCATGGTGTCCATTCTATCCAGGAGCGTTTCATCGCGTGTGCTGACGGTCTTTTCGGCCATTTCGATTCGTCTTCTGGCCCTTTCTTCGTTGTCGGGGGTGTTAAGACTCTCGGCCGCGGGCGTGATCCACGCGCGGTCCAGTCTCTCGACGCTCTTCTGTGTCGATGGATCGAAGAACCTTATAGATTCGATCTCTCTATCGAAAGTCTCTATCCTGAGCGGATGGCTGTTTCCGGGAATGAAGATATCCGTGATCGAGCCCTTGATCGAGAACTCACCGGGAACGGTTACGTTGAAAGTTCTACAATAGCCCATTCTGGCCAGGATCTCTTCATCGACTTTGAGCTCGCCTCCCCTGTGTATCGCGATCGTAAGTTCGCTGAAAACATCTAGGGGGACGGTCTTTCTGAGAAGGCCGTGAAACGAACCGAAGACTTTCTTCAGCCTGCCCAGCGAGAGATTGTAAAGCAGTGAGACTCTTTCGGCGCGTATGCGTGGCGAGGTGCCGATCTCCTCGAAGGGAAAGACGTCGTGAGAAAAGAAGTAACCTTCCTCCTCTTTTCTGGCGTGAACGGCAGCGAAAGATTCGAGCATTCTCTCGGTTGGAAATATAACAAGCACCTTGTCGAACGAGGAGAGGTTTTTCTCTATCCATGAAATGGGGTCGTTTACCCTGTATAATCTTCTTTCCAAAGTATCCTCCAGAGTCTTTTGAAAAGGGTATGGGCCGCTCTCAGCTGAATGGTTTCACGATCGCCCCTGAAATGATCCGTGTAGCTCCAGGATCTCTTTCCAAAACTTATAGCCGTGCATACGAGTCCAACCGGTTTTTCGATCGATCCGCCCGACGGACCGGCTATTCCACTCACAGAAAGGCCTATTTCCGTTCCGAAGACGGTGGCGACTCCGCTGGCCATCTCCCTTGCCGTCTCTTCGGAAACGGCTCCGAAACTCTCCAGCGTCTCTCTTCTCACCGACAGCAGAGAGGCCTTCGCCTCGTTCGAATAGGCGACTATGCCGCCGGGGAAGATGGCCGAAACGCCCGGAACGGAGGTCAGGATAGCCGAAAGCCTTCCCCCGCTGCAGGACTCGGCCGTCGAAACCGTCTTTTTCCTTTCGACGAGCATCTTCACCACAACGTCCGCGAGTTCCTCACCGGTGGTCGTGTAGATGTTCTCGCCGTACTTCTCTCTCAGCGAGGTAACGATCTCTTCGAGCTGTTCTTCGTTCGGGCCCGAGAGTATGACCGTCGGTCCGGTGTAGTATTTGACTCGGGTGACGAATTTCACATTTTCGTGTTTATCCAGTAACTCTTCGAGAGTCTTTTCTATTTCGGGCTCTGTTATGTCCACAAGCCCGACGGTCCGCATGAAGGGGGCCTCCGGGTGGCTCATGTGTTTGATCGCTTCGGCGAAAACGGCTTTCATCTCCATCGGTGGACCGGGCAGGACTACTATCTCTTTGGCCCCCATCTTCAGAAAGCATCCCCGGGCGCTTCCGACGGCGTTGGGCAGGATAGTAGAGCCCTCTACTGTATAGGCCTGGCGTTCGAGATCGGCGGGAGCCTTCCTCCTGAAGCGCGATTTGAAGCTCCTCTCTAGACTTTCACGATAATCGGCATCGCAGATCAGCGACCGCCCTGCGTATCGGGCTACCGTCTGCAGGGTTATATCGTCGAAAGTGCTTCCTAGACCGCCCGTAATTACTAAAAGATCGGCCCTTTCCAGCGCTCCCGTCATCTCCCGTATCATGAATTGAGCGTTATCCTGTACGATGACGATCGATTGGACTTCATAGCCCATGGCGGTCAGAGTCTCAGCCAGGTAACCTCCGTTGGTGTCATTCACGATTCCCATCGTTATCTCATCGCCGGTGATAAGGATTGCAGCCTTCGGATGATTCAAATAACCACCTCCAGAGCAATTGTATCACCAACTGGCGGGTGATATAATTGGGTGCCGGGGGAGCCCAAGAGGCTGAGAGTGCTTAAGTGCAGACCCCAGGAACCTGATCCGGTTAGTACCGGCGTAGGGAAGGCTTCGGGAGACGCCTCCGGCTATTTTTTAGAAAGTGGAGGTGTTTACGGTGAAAGCTCTTTCTCTCCTGCTGCTTTTATTGCTCTCATCGGCCGGTCTTTCTGTTCTGGTCGTGTATTCATACGATTCCTTCGTTCCTCTGGCTCTTGAAACTTTCGAGGAATTCACTCTTAAAACCGGGATCGAGGTGAAGCTCAAGACTCTTAGCGATTCCGGCTCTCTTGTAAATTACATCGTCTCGATGGGAGAGAAGTTCGACGGCGATGTCGTGATCGGAATCGACAACCTTCTTTCAAGAAAGGCCTTCGAAGCCGACATATTTCTGCCCTACAAACCGGCCGGCAGTGAAAATCTGATCAGCCAGGATCTGATCTTCGATCCCCTGTGGAGACTGACCCCCTACGATTACGGAGCGATCGCGCTGATCTACGACAGCCAGTCGATAACCTCAAAGATCGAGAGTCTCCAGGATCTGACGGATGGGAAGTTCAAGAAGGCCCTGATACTCCAGGACCCAAGAACCTCGAGCACGGGACTGGCCTTCCTGTCATGGACATACCTGCTCTTCGGGGAGGATTTCGAGCAGTTCTGGCGCGCGCTCAAACCCTCGATTCTGACCATCACGCTGGGATGGGACGACTCCTTCGAAAAGTTCGAGGCCGGCGAGGCGCCTATAATGGTCTCTTACGCCACCGACGGCGCGTACTCGGCGCATTACTACGGTCAATCTCTCTATTCGGTTCTGATTCCACAGGGAAAGGGCTACGTGCAGATAGAAGGCGCGGGAATCGTACGCTGGACGGATAACCCGGAGGAAGCCGGGATGTTCCTGGATTTCCTGTTGAGTCCGGATTTTCAGAGGCATGTTCCGCTCAACCAGTGGATGTTCCCGGTGATCGAGGTGGAGATGCCGGCCGTCTTCCAGTACGCCGTAAAGCCCTCGACGATCCTGAAGCTGCCCCCCGAGGTAGAACTCGAGGAATTGATCGGAAAATGGGAGAGAATAATCTACGAAAAGTAGCGTACCGACAGTTCTCTCTTTGCTGGTAGCGGCTGCGATCCTCCTTCCGCTGGTAGTTTCCTTCGGATTTTCCGGTCTGGACTCGCTGGGCGAGGCCGTCTCCTCGCCTTCCTTTGCCGGCATAACTCTCTTCACCCTGAGACAGGCGGCGTTGAGCACCTCTCTGGCGCTTATGGCAGGACTCCCGGCGGCCATATACTTTTCCAGAAGCAGATCCCGTCTCTCAAAGCTTCTGGGGCTGACGACTTATATACCGTTCTTCTTTCCGGGGATCTCCATGGCTATAGGCTTTCTGGCGATCTACGGCAGGAACGGGCTTTTAAACTCCGCGCTGGCCCTTTTCGGCTTTGAGAGGCTTCAGATACTCTACTCGTTCGGGGCGATACTGCTGGGCCACGTCTTTTACAACGCCCCCATAGTGATACTGATTCTGGGAAACGCTTTGAAGAGGATCCCTTCCGATCTTCTGGAGACGGCCAGAATAGACGGCGCGGGAAAATTGACGCGCTTTCTGAAGGTCGAACTTCCCCTGAGCGTGCCGGCGCTGGTCAACTCGGCGCTCCTGATTTTTTCGTACTGCTTCACTTCCTTCGCCGTGGTTTTGATCCTCGGGGGGGCCCAGTTCGCCACGCTCGAGGTCTCCATATATATGTACTTCCGCCTCCTTGGGCGGCCCCAGATGGCCGTGGCGCTGTCGGTGATCCAGTTCGCGTTCATTATGCTCTTCGGCGTGCTGATCTCCATTTCCGAAAGAAGAATCCCCTTCGAGCAGGGCGAACAGTACATCGAGAAAAAGACGGCCACGCGACTGTACTCTCTGCTTTTTCTGGTTTTCGAGTGGGTGCCGATTCTCGGGGCTTTCACGAGTTCCTTCTACGATCGGGCGAGGGGAGAGTTCATCTTTGGAAGGGTGGCCGGGCTCTTCAAAGGGGAGTTGCCGCTCATAGGGACCTCGTTGGCGAGGACCGTCTTCAATTCTCTCTCGCTCTCGACGGTCGCATCGGTTACGACCGTGGCGATAACTTTTTATCTGGCGTGGACGGCCAGGAAGATCCGCGGGGGAGCCAGACAGTTGAAGATAGTCTCATTGCTGGCTCTCTCGGTTACGCCTTCGATGATGGCCATCTCCTACCTCACGACGATCGACTTTCTCCCCGTTCCGGTTTTGATGTTGCTGCTGTACTCGCTGGTGGCGCTTCCCGTTTCGTTGAACTATATCAACGGTCAGGTGCAGAACGCCG
>NZ_DAOSEH010000085.1:0-8924 GCF_035363035.1 Mesotoga sp.
TGTACCATGCCGGGCGCACGAGATGCCGGATCAGGTCCGGCATGACGGGAAGGGACTGTCATCCCGTGCCCCATCCTGTCATCCCGTAGTGCTCCTATACGGGATCCCGTTCCTTACGGTTGAAAGAGCAGATTCTGAGTCAAGCTCAGAATGACGTCAAGTGAGTCCGGCATGACGTGAGGGGAGGAAAGACCGCGAAAATGGGGACTCATTTTCGCGAAAACATGAAGCAGAACTTGAAGTGGGTAGTGCCCTACCTGGGTCTCTATTGCGCGATGAACTACGGATTTGTGGCGATGCCGTGGAAGACCTGATGTGGGGTGTCATTATGCTCGGCCTTTTCATCATCCAGTCAGTTGTTGATCTGAGGAGCCATCCCGAAATGAAGGGATAACTGAGGTAACTTCGTGCAAGAGTCGCGTTTATTTGCTTGGTAAAAGGGGGTCCCTATTTACCATTCCGATAGAAGATTCTTCAACTATGAAGTGAAGGTATGAAATCTTTCTCTTCAGTGATGATTCTGTTTATTTCTCCAACTTCGGCCATCTTGAAGGGGGCAATAACACCGAATTTGCTGCTGTCTATCAGAAGTATTCTCTCGCTCGAGTTCAGAAGCATCTTTCTCTTTATGCTGGCGGAAAAGGGGCTGAGTTCGAAGGTACCTATATCGCTTCTGAACGAGGCCGCCGAAAAGAAGAACTTGTTCGCGTATATCGAGCTCACGAGACTTTCGGCTCTAGGTCCAATAAGCGAATCGAATCCGTACTGGAGGCTTCCGCCGCTCGATTCAACCGAAAACCCCTGTACTTTAGACAGGGCGAGCAGGATGTTGATACCATTGGTTATTATGTGCAGTTTCTTGAACTTTCTCGATAATCTCAACGCAAAAACATAGCAGGTGGTGCTTTCATCAATGAAGAGGACATCGTTTTCTTCAACATATTCTATGGCTTTCGAGGCAATTATCTCCTTTGATTCTCTCTCTACCCTGAGCCTTTTCAGGAAGAAGCTGCTGGGATCGGTTTCCTGATTGACCGCCCTTACTACTCCATACCCGTTGATCACAAGACCCGATTTCTGCAGATCCCTCAAGTCCCTCCTGAGCGTAACCAGAGAAACATCCAGGAGTTTTGCGAGTTCCTGAGTGTTGACCGATTCTCTCTCGGCAAGAATGCTCAGGATGTTCTGCCTTCTGTCTTCCTTCTTTAAAGCCATCTAATCATCTCCAGCATATCTCGCTCATCTGACTCTTCTCTTTGCAAGTCTCAGGGCTTCGACTCCGAGAAGCAAAGCTCCCCACAATGCAAGTGTCAGGAACTGACTGATTCCGAGGAGGTTCAATCCACTTGAGATAACCTGCAGTAAGATGAGACCGATAAAGACGCCGGAAACCTTGCCGAAGCCTCCGTTCGGATTGATCCCCCCGAGGACAGAAACGAGCACAGTGACCAGAAGATAAGAGGAACCGTAGCCGGCCTTTGCAGAGTTGAATCTGGCCATCATTATAAGCGATGCGATACCTGCAAGAAGACCGGATATCATATATACGAGAATAGTCACTTTGTTCGTGTTTATACCCGAGAAACCGGTCGCCTTGATGTTCGAACCAATCATGTAAGTGGATAGACCCAGACGCGTCTTGTTGAGCAATATCGCCACCGCTATCGCGACCGCTATCAGAATGAACAGAGGGACGGGAACTCCCAGAAATGTACCGTTGCCGATTACCAGAAGGCTCCTGGGAAGGCCCGAAATCACGTACCCCCTTGTTATTACGAGGCTTATTCCTTCTAGAAGCGTCATCGTACCGAGTGTTGCAAGAATCGGAGAGATCCCTATATACGCTATTATCATTCCGTTCACAAGACCCACCGCTAAAGAAATGGACATTCCGGCGAGAATCGCCAGAAATATTATCCAGCCAAGTTCACCGCCTCCCATGTTGGGAGTCACATTCCTAGTCAGAATCATCGCCATGATTATTCCCGAGAGATTCGCCGAGCTTATTATGGATAGGTTTATCCCGCCCGTAAGCATCGTTATCATCATCGCGAAGGCAAGCACTCCCAGTTCGGGAAGCTGGAAGGCCATAGACTGAAGGTTGCTGGGTCTGAGGAACTTGCCGGGGAGAGCGAGTGAAAACAGCAGGACGAGAACCGCAAGAATCACTCCCAGGGAGAGAATCTCGGAATTCTTCGAGAGTATTCCTCTCTTATTGTCACTCTTCGACATTGATTATCGCCCCTTTTCTCTCGCGCAGTTTCCTCTGGTAAGCCGTTATTCCCACGCTGATGACAATTATGGCCCCAACAAAGACCTTGTGCCAGTAAGAAGAGATTCCCAACAACGTCAACCCGTTCTGAACGATGATTATTAGACCGAATCCCAGAATCGTCCCGAGGATGCTCCCAGTACCTCCGGCCAAACTCGCGCCTCCGAGCACCACCGCGGCCAGAACTTCGAGCTCTCTTCCCATAAGCGCATTGGGAGCCACGGTGAGCATCATATTCGCCTGGACCGTAGAAGCTACCCCCGCTAGAAAGCCCATGTAACAGTAAACGAAAAGCTGCGTCTTCAGAACGCTTATACCTACTCTTCGTGCCGCTTCCTGGTTGCCACCCACCGCGTAGATGTTTCTGCCTAAAGCGGTGTACTTCAGTATCAGCCATGTGAGAATGAAAGAGAGCACCAGAATAAGAATCGGAATGGTTATTCCGGGATTGTCACCAAATCTCACAAGATTTCTCTCCATGAACCACATGGGAAAGCCATAGATCCAGGTTCCGCCGCTAATGAATATGAGAAGACCGTAGAACAGGTTCATGGTTGCAATCGTCACGATTATCGACGGAGTCCTCAGAAAGTATATGAGCAGAGCGTTGACTAAACCGAGGCCTATACCGACAGCGCCACCTATCGCAAAGGCCAGGAACATATTCCCTCCCCAACGAATGACAATCGTAGCCATCACATACTGTGCGACAGTGGCGATTGCGGTGAAGGAAATGTCAATCCCTCCGGAGATCAGCACGACGAGTACACCCGCGGCCATTATTGCAAGGAAGGAATTGCTTTCCACCATTCCGTAGATATTGGTGAAGGTCAGAAAGCTCGGCTTCATAATGGTGAAAAGCAGAGACACTGCGACTATCACAAGCAAGAGGTAGAATTCGCTCTTGACAAATATCTTTCTCAATCCTGAATTAGATCTTGTTGATCTTCTCATACAGCTCTTTCTCCGTAAGCTCGCTGGAATTATATTTGCCGATTATTCTGCCCGCACTCATTATGTATGTCGTATTTGAATGGTATATGGCTTCTTCGGCTTCATCGGTTATCATGATAATTGAAATGCCTTCCGCTGCCAGTTCTCTTATTATCTTATATATGCTGTCTTTTGCGGCGACATCTATTCCCACCGTCGGCGAATCGAGGATTAAAACCTTCGGGTTTATTGCAAGCCACTTGGCGATCACGACTCTCTGCTGGTTGCCGCCGGAAAGAGTATTCACGGGAGAATCGACGGACGGAACCTTTATCGAGAGCTCTTCGATCCATCGCTTCACTTCCATACTTTCCTTTGCTTTGCTTATGAATCTGATTCTGGATAGAATTCTCTTGAGAACCGTAAGCACTATGTTTTTCCCCACAGGCTGATTCATCACAAGCCCATGTTGCAGTCGATCTTCGGGCACGTACGCGATCCCCGCGCGTATTGCATCCACAGCGCCGGTGGGATTGATCTTCCTCCCGCATACGAAGATTTCTCCTTCGTCGGGAGGGTTCATTCCGAAGAGCGATAGCACCAGTTCGGTTCTTCCCGAGCCCATCAGCCCAGTAATACAGACTATCTCTCCCTTATGAACCTTCAGATCGATCTCTTTGTAATTGCCGGTTCTGGAAAGCTTTCTCACTTCAAGAACGATTTCGTCGCCGGAATATGGAGGAAGCTTCGTGTATTCGAACTCTTTACCCGTCATGAGATATGAGAGCTTCTGCCTCGTAAGCTCGGAAGCGTCAAAGACTCCGACTTTCTTTCCGTCGCGAAGAACCGTAACTCGTTGGGCCACGGCCATTATTTCATCAAGTTTGTGGCTTACGAAAAGCGTGGCTATCTCTCTGTTCTGAAGCTCGTTGATCACCTTAATTAGAGACTGGACTTCATTCTTACTGAGAGAAGCGGTCGGCTCGTCCATAATCACCAGCCGCGCGTTCGCGTTTATTGCCCTGCAGATAGCGACTATTTGTCTTTCTGCAATGGATAGCTGGCTGACTTCCCTGCGAGTATCGAGAGAAACTCCGATCTTCTTCATAGTTCTGACGGCCTCTTCTTCGGTCTCTTTCCAGTTCATCAGGCGTTTTCCAGTTTCTACTCTGGAAGAGATGGCGATATTTTCGGCCACGGTCAAATTCGGGAAGAGCGACAGATCCTGATATATTACCTGAATACCTTCCCTTACGCTATTTGAAGATTTCTGGTGGCTTATTCTCCTGCCGTCAACACATATCTCGCCGCCGGGATCGGGCGAATGAATGCCCGAGATTATCTTTATCAGAGTGCTTTTTCCCGAACCGTTCTCACCGACCAGGCAATGGACCTCTCCCTTCTCTATTTCGAAATCGACTGAATCGAGGGCAAGTACGCCTCCGAATCTCTTCGAAATATTCCTCAACTCCAACAATTTCTCAGCCATAATTACATCACCGGAAAGAGAGGGGGCGGACCCCCTCTCGAAATCAGAACCCGTAAGAAAGAGCGTTCTCAGCAGTTATATCGACTTGCGCGTCAAATTTGACAATGTTTCCTTCGATAGTTGCCTTCCCAAGACCGGGTATCTCGAAGCCATCGACGACCGCCGGCACAATACCCGCCGGAATTCCGGCCTTCGCAAGAGCGTTCTTAGCATCCAGCAGTGTTTTCGCGAGATAAACCTGTGCGAATCCTGCATCTTTGGGATCCCACAGGTAACCCCACTGCATCAAACCCTGCTTCAGGTAAGGATCTGCGTGACTCGGAATTACCGTACCTACAATCTTAACCTTTCCCTTCATGTTCCTTGCGTTGAGAGCCTGCGAGGCACCGATCGGGCCTAGAGAACCGAAACCGACTATACCCTTCAAGTTCGGGTAGGCATTGAGAAGCTCGAGTGTCTTCTGGTAAGAGAGCTCCACGCTTTCGCCACAGGGGATTCTCTCAGTCACTAACTTCATGTTCGGATACTTCTCTGCAACGTAAGCAAGACCTACATCTGCCCAGAAGTTATGAAGCGGAACCGTGAGCCCGCCGACAAACACCGCGAACTCCCCTTCTCCACCCATCAGCTGCGCGAGCCTTTCGAAGTTCGCCTCTCCGAACTTGACGTTGTCTATCGTTTCAACGTCCCAGTCGCCACCCTTTTGATCGGGCGACTCGTGAGTGATGATAATGATGCCGTTCGCCCTGGCCTTCTCAAAGACAGGCTCGAGCGCTTTCGCGTCGTTAGGAACTACACAGATGGCGTCGACTCCCTTTGCGATAAGATCTTCAACTATCTTCACCTGCTGAGCAGGATCTGCGTCTGAAGGCCCTATCTGGTAAGCGTTCACCCCGAGTTTTGAAGCGGCATCTTTGACACCGACTTCCATTCTGTTGAACCAGGGAATTCCACCGATCTTAACAACAACCGCGATTTCGTAGTCGGTTGCTAAGACGGCAACTGCAAACAAGACACAGAGCAGGAGCATCAGAATTTTCTTATTCATTCGCATCCCTCCTTCTATGTGACCGGTTGACCGGCCCATCATAAACAGTGGAAAACACTCGAAGCATTGACTTGATAACTTGTGATCAAACTCATTTTATCAATTCATTCTTTCAAATCCATACCCGAAGACATCTGATTATCGAGACTTATGGCCGATCAAGGACAGGTAGCCTTCGATAGTTTCGATTCTTGTATGATATCGGCCGTAGTTACTCCCCAAGAGAAACAACGAGTTTTCAAAACGATTATGAACAGGGCTCCAGTAACTGAAGTCGCTTCTAAAACGCTTTTTAAGATAGCGATCGACGCTAGTTTTTGACCCGTATCAGTCGTAATCGCAGGAGCCTATCCTTACTTGTCTCTAATCCGATTTCACATCGCTCGAGTTTTTTGGTAAGCTTTATAAGTATAGATGATATGAAGTAATCACCTTGTTGATCCATTTTACTCGCAATGTCGATAGGTAAAGTATTGGTCGCAGGTGCAGATGGAATATCAGGAGGCAGTAATGAAGGAAGGGATTCTGTCGATCGATCTGGGAACGATGGGAGTCAAGGTCACTCTTGTTTCCATGAATGGGGAGATTCAACGATCCGCTTATGCCGAGTATCCGATAATTTCTGAACAACCGGGACAGGCCGAGCAGGATCCTGCGCTCTGGTGGAAGGGGATCATCGATTGCATAAAAGAGCTCGAGTCTCATGACGTCCGTCTTCCCAAACTTGTAAATGCGATTTCGATCTGCGGTCAGATGCACACACACGTCTATCTAGACTCTGAAGATAACCCCATAGGCCCTTCGATTACCTGGCTCGATCAGAGAAGCAGCGAAATAATAGAGGAATGGAACAGGGATGGAAGGGCAGACAGACTCTTCGAACTCACATGGAACTTTCCTACAACTACATATGCGGCGCCGCAGATTTGCTGGGTGAAAAGACACAGGCCACAGGTCTTCGCAAAAACGAAGTCGATAATGACCGCCAAGGACTACATAAAGTACCTGTTGACCGGCAACAAAATCACCGATCCGTCCGATGCGTCCGGGACAGCCGTTTTCGACATAAGAACCAACAAATGGAGCCCCGAAGCCCTTGACCTGATAGGCCTTGACGGTCATCTCCTTTCCGACGTAATGCCTTCGGCAAGAATAATGGGCCACATAACGGACAGGGCGGGGAAGGAAACCGGTCTTCTGGAAGGAACCCCGGTTGTCAACGGAGGCTCGGATCACTCCGTAGCCGAATTAGGCTCCGGTCTTCTCGGCGAAGGAGAAGTGTCCTGCATAATTGGCACCGCCGGAGTCGTGGCAGCGTGCACTTCTACGCCCGTTATCGACCCGAAAAAGAGAGTTATGTGCTGGAGCTATCCGCTGGAAGGCTACTGGGACATTCTGGGAATAACTCAAACCGCTGCTTCCAGCTTAACGTGGTTCAGAAACACATTCGACAAAGACAGAAGCAACGAAGTCTTCGACGAATACTCCTCGATGGCCGAAAAGGTCTCTCCCGGATCAGAGGGACTGGTCTTCCTCCCCTACCTCATGGGAGAGAGAACTCCTCTCTGGGACTCAAAGGCTCGCGGTGTATTCTTCGGACTCACAATCAAACACTCCAAAGCCCACATGGTTCGGGCAATAATGGAAGGGGTCTCCTTTTCAATAAAAGATTGCATGAAGGTCATTGAAGAGCTGGGTGTGAGTTTCGACGGCGTGAATGTCATGGGTGGAGGAAGCAAGAGCCCTGTTTGGAGAAGAATCCAGTCCGATGTCTATGGAAAGAAAGTCATGACGCTCGAAACCCAGGACACCGGCTCGATAGGCAACCTGATACTCACCCTTCTCGCAACGAAGGAGATACGCGATCCCCTGGAGGCGGCCCGTCTCGTGAGGCGTGTCGAGACGGTCGATCCCGATCCAGCTAGGGCAGAAAAATACGAGAACTTATTTGGTATATACAAGCGAATCTACGATAGAACACATTCAATGATGGCAGAATTGGAGGCGTATGCGGATGAATAGAGAAGACTTTGCCGGTCTGGTGCTGGATGCCTGCAGAAGAATGGAAGAACGGGGTATGACGGTAGGAACCTGGGGAAACATAAGTGTCAGAATCGACAGTGAAAGCTTCCTGATAACTCCGAGCGGTATGAGCTATGGTTGCTTGAAGACCGAGGACATTGTTCTGGCGGATATGAAAGGCTTTGTCATCGACAGCAAGCGAAAGCCGAGCATCGAGCACGGTCTTCACAGAATGATCTATAAATATAGACCGGATGTGGGAGCGGTTATTCACACTCATCCTCAGTACTCAACGGCATTCGCCATAGCGAGAAAAGATGTCCCCGCGGTTTCGGAGGAACTCGTGCAAATAATCGGAGAAGGCGTGAAGTGTGCAAAGTATGCGCTTCCCGGAACCGAGGAACTGGCCATTAACGCCGTGGAAGCTCTTGGAAACAATAACGCGGTGCTTCTCGCGAACCACGGAGCGGTCTGTGTGGGAAGCACGTTGGGAGACGCCTTCAAGGTGGCCGAGGTACTTGAGAAGTCGGCAAAAACGATTATCATGGCGACAATCATAGGAACCCCTCAGGTGATATCCCACGAAGAGTGTCTTAAGATGCAGGACTTCGTGAGGAATCACTACGGGCAGAAATGAAGCCTAAACCTTACACCGATCGAATTATCGCCTAGAGCCGACCGATGTCGGCTCTTTTCTTTTCCGCCTTTTAGTAAATCCCGGCTTCGATCCCGTTATCACATAGTGCACCAATCCAGTAATCCCGTAGTGCTGCTCGGGATCCCGCTCAGAAGAGCCGTCCTTCGTTGTTCGTCCCAGATCATGGACCCGTCCTTCGTGAGAGCGTTAGGGGCATTTCCTCGACATTACGCATCCAGAACGCCTCCATCCTGTCATCCCGTAATGCTCCTATACGGGATCCCGCTCTTTTGCTCTTACGAAGAGGATGCCGGATCAATGTCCGGCATGACGGGAAGGGGGCTGTCATCCCGTGCCCCATCCTGTCATCCCGTAGTGTTCTTATACGGGATCCCGTTCCTTACGGTTGAAAGAGCAGATTCTGAGTCAAGCTCAGAATGACGTCAAGTGAATCCGGCATGACGTGAGGGGAGGAAAGACCGCGAAAATGGGGACTGACGGGCTCCTGACGTCTGTCCCGTTT
>NZ_DAOSEH010000086.1:0-8587 GCF_035363035.1 Mesotoga sp.
ATACTTACTGGGCGATGATCGTTCCGGCGCTGGGAAACATCTGGGGAATGTTTTTAATGCGGCAGTATATGCTCAGCCTTCCCAGCAGTATAGAAGACGCGGCCAGGATAGACGGCGCCTCTACCTGGCAGATTTTCTGGAGGATAATCATGCCTCTCTGCAAACCGGTCATCGCGACGGTGGGAACCTTCACTTTTCTGGGAACCTGGCGCTCGTTCTTCTGGCCCCTGATAGTCACCAGAAGCAAGGAAATGAGGGTAATAGAGGTGGGAGTGGCCATGTTCTCCTCGCAGTACACTACCAACTATCCGGCGCAGATGGCGGCGGCCGCGCTCTCTTCTATCCCCATGATCCTGATCTATGTCATCGCTCAGAAATGGATAGTGCAGGGAATAAGGCTCACGTCGGGATTCGACAAGTGAAATATAAATTCAAGGAGGAAGATAAATGTTCGATCTAGAAGATCTTAGCCAGTTGAGAAACGAGTCGTCCAGATCCATATCGGCCGAAAATCCCGATGGAAGGGTGTCGGGAGGCGCTCTGGAAGATCCCCGCGGCTCCGGGCCTGCGAGAAGGCTGGGAAAGGGCTGGAAGGCGAGACCCTGCATAGACATACAGCCGGGTGAAACGGTTGAACTGGCGAAAATCACGGGACCGGGAACTATCAGGCACGTCTGGATGACGGTCGACAGCAAAGCCTACAGGACCTGCCTTATAAGGTTCTACTGGGACGGCGAACCCTTTCCTTCGGTCGAGGCTCCCCTGGGAGACTTCTTCGCCTGCACGCACGGCCTGAGGTACAGCGTTAACTCCCTGCCCGTCGCCGTGAACCCTTCGGGCGGCTTCAACTGTTACTGGCCGATGCCTTTCAGGGAGGGCGCCAGGATCACGCTGGAGAATCTGGCAGCCAAACCCGTCCAGAATTTCTTCTACCAGCTGGATTATTCGCTCGGTCAGATTCCAGAGAGCTCCGCGTATTTTCACGCCTCCTGGCGGAGGTCTGTGACGACCCGCGAGAATCCCGAACACATAATACTCGACGGAGTCAGCGGTTCCGGCCATTACGTGGGCACGGTAGCTGCCTGGACGCAGTTCTCGAACGGCTGGTGGGGAGAGGGGGAGGTCAAGTTCTTTCTTGATGGGGAGGACTACCCGACCATCTGCACGACTGGAACGGAGGATTACTTCGGCGGGGCCTGGTGTTTCGGGGAGACTTTCTCCGCGCCTTTTTGCGGGTACCCGCTCTGGAGAAGAGAGGAGGGCGAGGTCCCCAGACACGGCCTCTACCGCTGGCACATATGCGACCCCGTTAGATTCAGAAAATCGATAAAGGTTACCGTGCAGGCTCTCGGCTGGTACCCGGACGGAACTTTTCAGCCTTTGACCGACGATATCGCAACCGTCGCGTACTGGTACCAGAACGAACCCCACCTAAACTTCGCCGCCGAATACACCCCACAAGAGCTCTGGTCCAGGTAGGTAACGGGCCGATATGATTAGAATACTTGAAAAGCGGAAAAGCCTCCTGGAAGACATCATTTCAAGGGCAAAATACAGTGTCAGTCGTGATTTAAATACAGTTATCGAAAATGATGTCGTTCTATTTATCGATACAGTCCCCGATGAAGATATACTATCTAAAACTATCGGCAGGGTGCCGGTAGTGCTTTACGGCTCTGCCGTGAAGGCTCTCCAGTTGATCGGTGTCGAAGAGATAGGGGCGATAGAGGAGTCGAAAGTCTCTTTAAGCGACGCTCCCTGGGACAAGAGGGGCTTCCAGTCGTACAGAGATCACCCGCTCTTTAACGGGCTGCACGGCGGCTTTTACAGCATCTATCTGAACGCGTGCGAAGAGATGCCCGACGTTTTTTATTACAGGGGAAAGAGGGCGAAAGTGGTCGCGGTGGAAAAGCGGTATATAAGCTATATAAGGGAGAGGGCCTTGATCTGGCTCCACACGGTCAACGGTTTTCCCGTTCTTTCGATCGGCGGCTTTTTACCGCTCGAGTGCGAAGACAACCCGTATCGGAGCGAAGTCGAAAGGTTCGTCGAAAACACTCTTGGATTCATGTCTGAAGGCGGCCAGGGGGGATCTTACTGGGCGGAGGCACACTGCGTTTGCAGGCACGTTTTCTTCGACCGAAAATTGGAGATTCCCTCGCTCTCGCCCGTCGAAAACTGGCCGAACGTCTCCATCCCCGTCGAGAGGGCCGGTGGTTACCTGAGCACGTCCGGGGAGAGATTGCTGGCCAATATGAGCGTCGGGCGGATAGAAGAGGTCTGGGCCCACCCCTTCAGGATTCTGAAGTATCTGGAGTTCTCCATCGACGGAAAACCTCTCTCTCTGAGTGCAGGGTCGATTTCCTGTTCGCCCGAAAGGGTGGAGTTCAAACTTGAGTTCGGAAGAATGAACGTCTTCAGCAGCCTGAAGGAGTCCTTCCTCTTCGTGCAGTTCGATCTGGATGATCGACGGGAACACACTATCGGTGTTTCGTTCGAATCGGACATGAGAATCATGTGGCCCATGGACGAAGCCTACAGTGGCGACAGGTTCTACGGCGTCTTCGAAAAGGGTGTCCACTTCTCCACACAAGACGGTCAAATGAGAGCTTCGATCGTCAACTCGAATCCGGTGAGAATAGAGATCGGCGACGACGGGAGGTCGGTGATCGGGAGGTTCGAGAGCCGCTTCGAAGGGACCGGTTGCGTTGCGATAATCGCCAGTATAAACGGCGAGGAGTTCCCCCGGACGATCGATATGCAGAAAGAGATAGAGCTGGCCAGAGACTTCTACACGGCCTATCTGGAGAGGGGAAGAGTGAGAACGGACGATCGCCGTCTAAACGAGGCTCTAGATCTGGCGCGTGTGGGCGCGGTAAAGTTCAGGGCCACCACTCCCGGAATCGGAACCGGCCTTATGGCCGGGTACGCTTCTAGCAGGCCGGGGTGGTTCAGCGCCAGGCCCGGGTACGCCTGGTACTTCGGCCGCGACAGTCTGTGGTGTTCGCTGGCCTTTCTCGATATCGGGGACTTCGAAACGGTGAGGGAAAACCTCGAGCTTCTGGTCAAGTACCGGAGGCTTGACGGGAAGATCTATCACGAATTGACTTCGAGCGGCGTGGTTCACTACGATGCCGCCGACTCGACGCCCCTCTTTCTGTACGCCCTCTACAGGTACGCCAGGCACACGGGCGACCTCGATTTCGTAAGGAAAAATCTCGACTCTCTGCGTGCGGCGCTCGATTACTGCGCCGGAACGGATTCTGACGGGGATGGCCTCATAGAGAACACGGTTGCCGGGCACGGCTGGGTCGAAGGGGGCAGGCTTTACGGGGCGAGCGCCTCGTTCTATCTCAACTGTATCTGGCTGGCGGCGCTCAGGGGAGTCGGGGAATTGGCCGAAAAACTCCACGACGGGGAGTTACGAAATGCGGCTGCTACTCTGGAGAAGAAGGCCACCGCAGGACTGGAAAAATTCCACGATCCTTCGAAGGGATACGCCCTCGGCATAGACCAATACGGAAGGCCGATGCCCCACAGAACGGTCATGGCTTCGATGGGGGCGATCTTCGAGGCTGTGTCGGGAGAGAGTATAGGGGAACAGATCGGGGAGTTCGCCACCGACGACTTTTCCACCGACTGGGGCGTCAGGATAATCGGGAAGAGCTCGGGCATTTTCAACCCAAGGGGTTACCACGAGGGAAGCGTCTGGCCTCTCTTCACAGGCTGGGCCGCTCTGGCGCAGTTCAAAATCGGAGCCGATCTGGACGGTTACAACCACACTCTGGCCAACCTGTACACCTGCAGGGACTTCTCGGGCGGTTATATACCGGAGGTCCTCGACGGCGAGACCTACGAGCTGTCGGGAGTCTGTCCGCACCAGGCCTGGTCGGAAACTATGGGCTTTCATCCCTTTTACGAAGGCGTACTGGGCTTCGAACCGGATTCTCTTAGGGGAACGTTGAGACTCGGGCCTTCCATACCGCCGAATCTGGGAAGGCTCGAAGCCGGGCCGCTGGTCTTCGGAGACAACTCGCTAGATCTCCGTTACGCTTCTTCCGTAGTCCTGGGCGAATTAATAGGGGTGACTCAGCGTTTCGAATTGAGACTCAAGAGGGAGGTTCCCGTTTACTTCACTCCCCATATACCGGCATACGCCGGAAGGATAGAATTCAGCGTAAACGGCCGCAAAAGACCGGTCAAGGTTTACCGGCGGAGAACGGCGACCGCCTGCAGAATTGAGCCGGACGGACCGGTGAGCGGCAGGGAACTGGAGATCGAGGTCAGGTACAGCGTCCCCTTCCTCCTGATGTCAGTAGAACCGCAGTTGCACAGGGGAAAGAAGAGCCGCCAGCCCAGGATCGTCTCCATCGAAAGAACAAATAAAGGCTGGGAGTTGACACTCGCCGTTCCGGGCGGAAGATCGTGCATTCCCTTCCTGGCCTCGAAGGGTTTGAAAGCCAAAAACGCCGTCTTTGAGGACGGGAAGCTGTGTGTTTCTGGCGACCGGACGGGATACGAACTCGTAAAAATCTTACTTCGACACGAAGAACTCCCTATCCTCTGATCTCTTTTAAGGCCGTTTTGATGAGTTCCTGTGTATCGATCGAGGGATTTTTCTTGAGAAGACCGGCGACGGTCCTTCTCGCTTGCTGTTCATCGAAGCCGAGCGAGGCAAGAGCTATTATGGCATCTTCGCCGGTCGAACGTTGAGTAGTAGGCAGCGATCTCATTTCCTCTTCGCCTTCGGCAATGTTCAGCACGGAGGCCAGTTCGACGACGATCCTCTCGGCCGTCTTTTTTCCCACGCCCGGCAATCTGGATAGCTCGTCAGTATTTCTGGTGGCAATGAGGCTTCGCAATCTGGAGGGTGTCGTTGCCGAGAGGATCTTCATCGCCGATTTCGGGCCGATCTTGCTCATCTTGAGCAATGTGTCGAAGAGATCCAGCTCCTCCCTCTCAGCGAAACCGTAAAGCTCGGGAGGTCTATCCTGAGAATAGGCCATGCGGGTGAGAAGAAGAGCCGTCTCTCCCTTCACGAGTCTGTTCAGGGTGCCGGGAGTGCAGTTCAACCTCAAATAGAAGCCTCCAACCTGCACTACGACTTCGGTCTCCCGCTTTTCGACTACCTTCCCCTCAACGCCTTCCAGCATATTCCTTCACTCCGGTGAGGATGTTCCTGAGCTCGCTCACCAGATAGAGCGAACCGCAAATTAGAAACCGTTTCTCCCCGCCTTTGAGTAGGGAGTCGAGCGCCTCCCGGTAAGAATCTATGTACTCGACGTTGCTTGCGTATCTTTTCCAGACGCCAGCCACGTTCTCGGGATGGACGCTGCGGTGGTTGGGAACTCTGCAGACCACTACCCTATCGGCCACAGGCGCGAGCGCCCTGATGTTGCTTTCAAAGTCTTTATCGTCGAGACTTCCGAAGAGGATAGTCAGCCTTTGGCCAGGGTAATATCTCTCCACGGTCTTTTTGAGGACCTTAGCCGCCTCGGGATTGTGGGCGCCGTCGAGTACTATCTCCTTGCCCTGGACGTGCATCACTTCAAACCTTCCGGGCCAGAAAATCCGCCCGAGCGCCTTTCTCAGAGCCTCTTCCCTCATTTCAAGACCCAGTCTGCCGAACGAGAGTTCAAGAGCCTTTAGCGATATGGCCGCGTTCATTGTCTGGTGCTCGCCGGTGAGATTTATATGCAAATTCTCCAGCGTTCTGTCGCCGTAATAGTCGAAGATATTGTCGTTGGTGGAGTAACTCCTGCCGGTCGCGTTGAAATCACGCCAGTACGCGTAAAGCGGAGAGTTCAAATTGCGTGCCGTCTCTTCGATCACCCTGAGCACAGACGGACGTGTGACACCGGTTACGATCGGACAGCCGGATTTAATTATCCCGGATTTCTCGAATGCGATCTTCTCTTCACTGTCGCCCAGTATGTTCATATGGTCGAGGCCTACGCTGGTTATTATCGAGACAAGAGCCGAGTCGATAATGTTACTTGCGTCGAACCTGCCCCCCAAACCGACTTCTACGACCGCGACGTCGGCTTGCTTTTCCCTGTAGTACATGAAGCTCATCGCCGTCACCACTTCGAAGAAGCTGGGAGAGTACTCCTCACCCTTGGCATCCATCTTCTCCAGAGCCGGCTGCATCTCTTCCAGGAGGTGTACTACCTCATCTTCCTTTATGAAATGCCCGTCTAGCTGTATCCTCTCTCTGAAGGACACTATGTGCGGGGAGATGTTCAGACCCGTCTTGAGACCGTGAAACGTTAAGACTGTGGCGATGGTGGCGGCCACGCTGCCCTTGCCGTTGGTTCCGGTTATATGGACGATCGGGCAGGCCTTTTGCGGGTTGCCCAGTCTTTCCAGGAGTTCTCTTATTCTATAGAGTCCGTATTTGATCTGTCCATAAGGTCGCGAATTATAAAGGTAATCTATGGTCTGACTGTATGTTCTACTCATCTCAAATCTTCTATAATCTTTTTTATCCTTTCGATGTTGTCCCTGCTCGTTACGAGGCGTTCTCTGTTCTCCAGAACAACTTCTTCGGGAGCGTTTTTAAGGAAGTCTTCGTTAGACAGTTTCACTTCGGTCTTTTCAAGGTCTTTGCATTCTTTCTCAAGTTTTGCCTGAAGTCGGTTTATCTCCGAAGGTACGTCTATCTCTCCAAGGACAACGTAGAAGAGGTTAGACTGGTCTCCCCAGGCCGAGACACTGCCCCTGGATTTGCCGTCTTTGAGAGAAATCGCGTTGGAATTGGACAGATGGGCTATGAGGTCGAGGTAGCTTTTTTCCAGCGGAGTTCCCAGATAGTACACGTCGGTTCTGGTCGAAGGCGGGATGTTCATCTCGGCTTTGACGTTCCTGATGCCCCTCACCGTATCCATGAGGCGAGAATAGGCGTTTTCGGCCTCAGGGTCGATCATATTTCCTTCGACTTTCGGCCAGTCGGCGACTATGAGAGCTCCGTCTGACCCGGGTAGTTTCTGCCATAGCTCCTCGGTTATGTACGGCATGATTGGGTGAAGCATTCTAAGGGATATATCGAGCACCCTGACGAGCACGTTTTGCGCCACTTTTCTGTCGCCCTTCCCTTCGTAAAGCCTGGGTTTGGCGCTTTCTATGTACCAGTCGCAGAATTCGTTCCAGAAGAAAGCGTATATCGTCTTGGCGGCGGCAGGGAAGTCGTAGGACTCCAGACTCACGGTCATCGATTCCAGAGACCTCTGAAGACGCGAGAGTATCCAACGGTCTTCGAGAGCCAGCTCTGCCTTTTCAAGCTCCAGGGATTCGAAGTCTTCCAGGTTCATTATGGCGAATCTGGCCGCATTCCAGATCTTGTTGGCGAACTTCTTGTATATGTCGAAAAACCTTATGTCGAGTTTTATATCGTGATTCTGTGCCGCCAGAATGGCCAACGTGAAGCGCATCGCGTCCGTTCCGTACTCTTTTATAACATCAAGCGGGTCGATGCCGTTCCCCTTCGATTTCGACATCTTCTGTCCGGTCTTATCCCTTATCAGCCGGTTTATGAACACATGTTCGAAGGGTTTTTCGCCCATGAAGTGGTAGCCGGCCATGATCATTCTCGCCACCCAGAAGAAAATTATATCGAAGCCGGTTATGAGGACGCTCGTCGGGTAGTAAGTCGCCAGATCTTCCGTCTCTTCAGGCCAGCCCAGCGTCGTGAAGGGCCAGAGCTGTGAGGAGAACCAGGTGTCGAGTACGTCCTCGTCCTGCCGGATCTTGCCAGAGCCGCAGCCGGGGCAGCTTTCGGGATCGTGCTCCTCGACTATGATCTCTCCGCACTCGTCGCAGTACCAGACCGGGATGCGGTGGCCCCACCAGAGCTGTCTGGAGATGCACCAGTCCCTTATCTCGTTCATCCAGTTGAGATAGACCTTCTTCCACGTTTCGGGGAAGAAGACAACCTCTCCGTCTTCAACGGCCTTTATTCCCCTCTCGGCTAGCGGTCCGACCTTAACGTACCACTGGTCCGAGAGCGAGGGTTCGACCACCGTGTCGCAACGGTAGCACCTTCCCACCGCATGAACCATCGGTTCTATCTTCAGCAGGTATCCCTGTTCCTCGAGATCCCTGACCACCTGTTTCCGGGCCTCGTATCTGTCAAGGCCGGCGTATTTGCCACCGGCTTCGGTTATCTTCGCGTCTTTGTCGAAGACCTCCACCAGTGGCAGGTTGTGCCTTATCCCTATCTGGAAGTCGTTCGGATCGTGCGCCGGGGTCACCTTGAGCGCCCCCGTACCGAAGGCCGGATCGACGTACCTGTCGGCCACTACGGGCAGCTCCCTGTTTACCAGAGGCAGTATGGCCGTCTTTCCCTGGAGCGACAGGTATCTCTCGTCGGAGGGATAGACCGCAACTCCCGTATCGGCGAGCATGGTCTCCGGTCTGGTAGTGGCTATCACTACGAACTCGTCGCTGCCCTTGATAGGGTATTTTATATGGTAGAAGGCTCCCTTTTCGTCCTCGTGCTCCACTTCTTCGTCCGAGAGAACCGTCGAGCATCTGGGACACCAGTTGACTATGTATTTGCCCCTGTATATCAGGCCTTCTTTGTAGAGTT
>NZ_DAOSEH010000087.1:0-8475 GCF_035363035.1 Mesotoga sp.
CCTCGGGAAAGCTCGACGGCGATGAAAAACCTCTCCAGAGCTTTTCGCTGAGCGTTGGCGAGGATGTTCTCTTCACGACCGACGGAACACTCACCGTTCCGGTCACTCCGGGAAACGTGAAAGTCTCGCTGGACCTCTCCTCCTTCGGAGGTGGTGTGAGCGTCACCACCGGAGGGCTCGATATATCGCTGTCGTTAAAGCCCGGCGAGAGGAGGAGCATAGAGTTCGGACTCGCCTTCGAGAGAAAGGTCGAGGTGGTCCTTTTCAGGGACCTCAACGCCAACGGCCTCCGCGAAAGCGACGAGCCCCTTCTCGACGCCTCAGGCATTCTCGCCATCGGGGGCAAGCCCTTCAGGATAGGTTCTCGGACGGTTCTCGAGGGAGTGCCTTCCGGCAGGAGCCCGGCCAGTCTGACTATGGACAGGGGCTTCGAAAAGCTCTATTCGAGAACCACGACAATCGATACGGTTGAAGTGGCCGAAACGGGGGACACTGTTCTCGAAATAGGGTTCGCCGAGAAGAGCTCGCTCATGATATCCTTCCTCGATGAGAAGGGCGACTATTTCTACGATGTCGTAACGGTGAAGATCGATGGCATCGAGTTTCAGGCCTTTGGTATAATCGAGCTGGTGGGACTCGTCTTCGGAGACCACCTGGTGGAAGTAACCGGACTTCCGAAGGGGTTCAAGTGCGACCGGTACCTCTACGAAATCTGGCTGGAGCCCGGCGGGAGCGGTGAAATAGAAGTGGTGATAGGGAAGGAGTGATACTATGGACTTTTTCAGGGCTCTCAACGAGATTGCTTTCTATCTCTCCTTCGTACTATGGGCCGGGGGTGGTGTCACGGTATCGGTTTTCCTTATTCCGTTGCGCGACCCGAACACACCTCCGCAGGTGCAGGGTTTTCTGTACTCGCTCTGGGAGAACCTCAGGATAGTGGCGATGGCCGTCTCGATCATCATGCTCGGCACGAGCATGACGAGGCTTATCATCGATCCGGTCGTCAACGTTTTCTGGACGGTGATATGCTTCGCCACCTTTTCGCTGACCGTTTTCAGCTGGTACATGGCCGACAGGCTTATAAGGATGGGGGCCAGCGATCCACGCTCGATGCTGGAGGTAGAAAAGAGAAACTTCGGCCTCTATCTGTTTTACGCAGACGCCTGCATAGTCCTGACGGTAATCGCGGCGGCCCTTATGTAAAAAGAGACATTAGCTCTGGTTTACCGGCAGAGAGTTCGACAGAACACTAGCACGGACACAAAATCCAGAGGAGGCCCGCCCGAATGGCAGGAAGAGAATACTCCTTCAAACAGAAGATCATCGAAACGCCTCACGACGTTACGGTCAGAGACATGTCGGTCGGTATAGACGGTATCGCTTATATAAGCATATCCGTGCCATCGCTCGAAGTCTCCGGCCAGAGTTCCATCGACGGCTACTTCAAGGCCGGCTACTATCCCTCTTCGAAGGGAAGGCCCGCGCATCTGGGCATAAGCCTGAAAGTAGATGACAAGCGGCACGAGGGTATGACGCTCTCTCTCGAAGCGACCGCTGTCTTGCAGAAGTGGTATGAAAAGGCGTACGCGGATATCAAGAGGAGATTCAAATCCATCGTGGATCGAGTTGTTGACGATGAGCTTCCGGTAATCTTCTCGCTCGCAGGCGACGACTTTCCGAAATTCACTCCCTCTCTGCAGATAGAAGATGAGGACTTGAAACATGAAAGCTACAAAGTGCTAAAACACGCCATCGTCAGGTTTTTCAAGCTGCACGGCGCCGAAAGGTACGCGAAGGTTGCGCGTGCGGACGATTACCTCGTAGAATCGATCCCGCCCCCGCCCGTAAGCGACGATCGACTGCCGCCGACGGCCTTCGACATAGAACACGAAAGAGATCTCTATGACATTTACGGTACCGGACCGGGTTCGGTGTTTTCTTTCAAAATGAAGCTGTCGGATATACTCAATCCCGGGCTTAAACAGCTGCTAGAGCGCGAAGAAAATTAGACGCTAAAGGTGCAAAAGTGATCGTTATCCCGCAGTGCTCCGATTAAGAACCGTTGTAGGTTGTGAGTTATGGGTAAGGGCGGGATGACGGATCGGAGTCCGGCATGACGGGAAGGCAGTAACAGGAGCCGTGGTGAGCGCGACCTCGTCTCCAAACAGAGGTAAGAGGGGGAGAGGTCAGAGGGGGTTCCCCAAGGACGGTTCTTTCCGCTCTTTCGAAGAACGGCTCACTCCCCCAGAAGTCTGTCGAGCTCTTCGAGTTCTCTTTCGAGGTTTTCTTTCTCTTCGAGTAACTCAAGTATCTTCTCTTCCGATGATTCTATGGTGGCCTGAAACTCCTGAAGTTTCTCGTAGTTAGTGACGTACAGTCCCATTTTCAGCTGGGCTCCCTCTATCTTTCTCGATAGTTCTTCTTCTTCATTATGGAGAAGATCGTATCTTTCGCAAAGCGATTTCCGCCTGTTGGTGAGCTTTCTTTTCTCCTGGAAGGAGAGCCTGGAGGCTTCGTTATCGTTGCTTTCTCTGGTCGGCCTGTTACGGTTCAGGTATTCCTGGACCGAGCGCACGGATCTGAATTTCAACCTGTCTATCATCACGAAGTGATCGCAGATGTTCTGCACGAACTCCCTGTCGTGCGAGACCAGTATTATACAGCCTTCGTACTCCCTCAGAACATCCTCCAGACTCTCTATGGACCAGATGTCGAGGTTGTTCGTCGGCTCGTCCATCACCAGAACGTTCGGCTTTGAGAGAATCAATTTCGCCAGCGCCAGTTTCGTCTTCTCTCCGCCGCTCAGTGAGGAGATGGGCTTGAAGACGTCTTCGCCCGGGAAGCCGAACCGTCCTATATATTTGCGCACCTCGTAATCGGGCTGGCCCGGCATCAGCTGCCATATCTCCGTCAGGACATCGTTGTTGAGGTTCAGATCTTCGGTGAGCTGAGAGAGGTACCCCCAGCGAACGTTGTGACCCCACTCCACCTCCCCGGAAGTTTTCTCCAGATCCTGGGTTATCATCTTCAAAAGCGTGGTCTTGCCGCTACCGTTCGGACCCAGAAGGCCTAATTTTTCGCGTCTATGGACTTCCAGACCGGCGTTTCTGAACAACTCCTTGCCGTCGAATCCGAAGGAAAGTTCTTCGACTTTGAGGACAATGTAACCGGTCCTGTCTGGCTGGGGAAGCCTGAACCTGGGAGCCCGGACCTCCTCGTCGGGTAGATCTACAGATTCAAGCTGTTCTTTGAGCCTGTCGCGCTGTTTCTCTTTGTTTATGGCCTGCTTTATGAACTTCTCCTGTCCCCATAGCCTGTAACGTTTGGCCACGGCGTCGAGCCTTTCGATCTCCTTCTCCAGATTCTCTCTGGCTCTCGTTCCACTTTTCATGAGTATCTCACGATCGAAAAGGTACTTGTCGTAATCGCCGGGGAAGTCCCACATCGAACCGCCGTTCAGCTCCCAGAACCTGTTACCGACCTTCCTTATCAGGTATCTGTCGTGGGTTACGACCACCAGTGCGCCCTGGTAGCTCTTCAGGAATCCGACCAGCCACTCGGTCGACTCAAGATCCAGGTGGTTGGTAGGCTCGTCCAGAAGCAGAAGGTCGTAATCGACGAGGAAAAGCTTTCCCAGAGAGATTCTGGTCAGCTCGCCTCCGCTGAAGGTATTCAACTTTCTGTTCCAGTCCTCCTCTGAGAATTCCAGACCTACCAGCGTGCTCCTGACCCGTCTTTCGAAGGAATAGTACTCCTGGGTGTCTGGCACCAAAAGAGATTTATCGCTCATATAGTAGTCGATGAGCGTTATTTCACTGTCGGGAATCCTGTTCTGTATCTGGTACCCGATTTTCACCGAAGTGGAGTGGAAAATCTCCCCCTCGCTTGGCTTCAGCTCTCCGGCTATTATCTTCATGAGGGTCGATTTACCGCAACCGTTTTTTCCTATGAATATGATCTTGTCTTTTTTGTCTATGGAAGTCGAGACATCGTCGAAGAGAAAATCTTGACCGTAATCGTGTCCGACTTTACTCAATGATACAAGCATCTTTTTTTCCTTTCGTCCAATCTTCTCAGTCAATATGATACTATACAACGGGGTTTTTTTATCGAAGTCCTTTACGGGATATAATGTTGGTTGGGTATGTGATATCTTTGAGTATGCAATTCGATTGGTGGTGTTTACGATTGAAACTCGGAGTTTCACTGTTGATTTTCGTTACTACGTTTCTGGTGATGCTTTATATATGGGGCTTTTATTTTTTCAAGAGCCCCGGCCAGGTTTTTGAAGAGTACGAACGCGCGCTGGTGGAGTATGCCCACCAGATGCGAATACAGGAAGAGGCCGGTTTGAAGGCCGGGCTGGGCGCTCGAGAGCTGTCAAATCTTAGAGAAGCTGCCATAGTCGATCTCGAGGGAGACATGAAAAGAATTGTGGCAGACTTCGAGAAGGACTGGTCGGCCATGCGGAGGATCTACCTGGAATACGCCAGAAGATCGGGTAGCTGGTTCACCGAAGGGTTAACCGGCGTCATCGTCACACAGGACAATCCCGATTATCACACTTTGCTGGCCCTCTATAACCTGATAGACGATCCCGACAGCTATTGCCTTTTGTTCATACCGGAAACGAACGGTTCCCGTGTTTTCAACGAGTTTTCCGGGGCGAGGCTTTACTATCTCCAGAAGACTTTGTGGGGCTACAGGATCGAGTGGAGCAAATCTCTCATCGATCTCCTGTTGGGTAAAGATATTACTTCAATAGCCGTTTAATATAAGGAACACCGGGCCGGAGGATAGAGATGTTTCTCAAAAGACTCGTGGCTGTTCTACTCATACTCATCGTAACCGCTACACTGGTGGCCAGTCCAGAAATGTTGGCCCGGCAGACGTTCGCGGCCATTCTCGGCGGATTTGCCGGCAGCGTCTCGGGGGCCGTCATCGGTACGGTACTGGGCGGGCTGATCAACCCGACCGGCTGGGGTGATCTCGTTGGTCTGATACTCGGCTTTATTGTTGGCGCACCGGTCGGCAGCTCTCTAACTACCATCTCCTGGTCGGTTGACCGACTGGAAGGAAGTGTGCTGCTCTCAATAGCCGGAAGCATAGGCGGTGTGGCCTTTCCTTACGCCCTTAGCGGATTGATCGCCAACGTGTTCCCCGCGAACGATTTCAATCCCTCCGGTATCGTCCTGATGATTTCCTTACCTCTGTATTCGGCGTTTGGAGCGGTGCTTGGCTATAATTATCCCCGCCTTATTTCCGGCGATCTGGTTCTAGAGGATCTATCGACAACGGTAAAATGATTCGCCGTCGGGAGAACTTTACCGGATTTTGGCGTGTTTAGAGGCTAAATTAGGGGGCTTTCTGTGATAACATTTTCCTGATAAGGCTAAAACAAACCTGCAGACCCAATCCATTGAACCCAGGAGGAAATGATGTTCTGGAAAGAGAAACGAGTCGAGAAGAAACTGGAAAAAGAGATCGGAAGAAAGGAAAGGGAGCTGGCCGGCAGCACCGATCCTCTGCAGCGTGGCTCTCTGCTGGATGAACTGGCGTTGTTGAAGGAAGAGAAGGGCGATCTGTGCGGAGCGATCTCGGCGTTACTGGATAAATTCAAAGAGGACCGGAAGGTCGAAACTCTGAAAAAGCTGCGACCGATCCTCGAGAAGCACAGTGAATTTGATCTCCGGAAACTCGAAGAGAGACTTTTCGAGTCTAGCGAAAATCTCGATCGCACAACGGAAAACGATCTATTGAAGGAGATTTACAGCATCGACGGAAAGCTGGCCCTTCAACTTTCGTTGAGGTTTTTCGAGATTTCCAGAGAATACGCCTGCGGTTTGAGCGCGATAGATATCATGGAAAGAATACTATCGGAAAACGGCAGGGAACACGATGTCTCTATTGTGGAGACCGTGGAGGAGTACCACAGGCTCGTGAACGAACTGGTCGAGATTTCGCCGGACAGAGGCGAGCAAATACTGGCCAGGGCTGCCGGCTTTTCCAAAGAGAAACTGGGAAATCTCGAGCCCTTTCTGGACTTTTCGCTACGCCGTCTCGGGGATGAGTCGTCTCTTGAGGTCAGGTCCGGCATAGTGGACAGCGTAATAGAGAAATTCGATAACCTAGCCACCGTTTTTGAGAAGAGGGAAGGAGAATTGCTTAACCGGCTGGAGGTTCTCCTTTCACCAGAGATGGAGTGCAAGAGTGTCGATTTGCTACTCGAGCACATGATAGAGACTGCCCGCTCGATAAACGACTCCAGAGAAGAGCTTTACCTTGACAGGAAGCTGAAGCGGGCCGATTCCCAATCGCTGAAGAGCGAAGCCATGGCGATCGAGAGAGCTTTAAAGAAAGGTGTTCCCGACATTTCTCAGTGGAAGAGGCTGGCAAAACTGTACCGGTATGTAATTGATCTCTCTCAAGACCTCGAAGAGAAGATCCTGTACATCCGAAAGCTCGGCGTCCTTCTGAGGGACAAGCTCGAGGATTACGAAGGCTCTTTGAGGGTTTTCGAAGAGGGAATGAAGTTGAAGGAAAGCGATATAACTCTGTGGCTGGTTAAAGGGATGACACTGGAGAAGATGGCGCAGAACCATCCGGGTTCGGAAGCAACGTGCGATATATGGAAAGCCGCTTACGACCATTACTTGAAGATAGCCGAAAGGTTCGACGAACAGGAGATAAAGCTCTCGGCGATCGAAAAGTGCGCCATCATACAATCCGAAAAACTCAGTGTCTAGCCAGGTACGATGCGTAGGTGAGAGGGTAGATGTGTGAGGTGAGAAGAGCTATAAGATCTTGACTTTCTAACATCTCGCCTGTCACCTCTTACCTCTGCTCTAGAGACAGATACGCGACAAACCCTTGGGTGAATGATGAACATAAAAGGAGAGATGATAGCCATGGTTGAGAAGCTGGACGGAAGAAAAGTGAAATCCCTCATAGAACTTCTATCGGGCTTTCACAGAGTTCGAGGAAGCAAGGATTACCACGATTCAATGATGGCCGCGATCGATTACCTGAAAAGATCGGGCATGCCGTCCAGAAGATTCAAAGTCTTCTCTTATCCGGCCGACGGAAAGACAGTTAATGGCAACGTAGCCACCACTCTGGCCTGGGAACCGATCTATGGAGAGATGTGGCTGGAAAGGCCGGAGAGGTTTTTCATAACATCCACCTCCATATCGAAGGTCGCACTGGTCTCCGGCAGCGCCGGAAGCGAGGGGTGGAAGGAACTGAGTCTGGTCCAGTTCGAAGGAAAGAAGGACTATTCCAACAAGGCCGTCCTCGCCAGCGACGATCCGGTGAAAGTCTTCCAGCAGGCCGTCGTCGAGGGGGGAGCGAGTTGCCTCATATTCAATTACATGAGGAAATCTTTCGAAGAGATCGGCAGGAGTCTGGAAAAGCTTCCGGAGATGACCAACTATCTTTCCATCCCTTACGACAGGGAGGCTGCCGACAAAAAGGCCGTTGCCTTCTCCATCACCAAAGAGAAATATGATCTTCTGGCCGGTGCCGTTGCCAGAGGCGGCGCGGTCGTGGGATTCCGATCGGAAGTCAAGCTCACTGAAGGCGAGCTCGAAGTGCTTCAAGTAGATGCCACTGGTGTGGAAAACGGTCCCGGCGTGATCATAACGGCGCACCTGTGCCACCCATCGCCGGGTGCCGACGATAACGCCAGCGGAGCGGCCCTGGCAGTCGAGCTGGCACGGATACTCCACCAGGCCGAGTTCCCCTTCCCAGTCAAGATCGCCCTGGTACCCGAGTATCTGGGAAGCGTTCCATACGCGCTTCAACTCAAGAGAGAGAAGAAGCTGCCGCTCTTCACGGTTAATCTGGATATGGTCGGTGCCGATCAGGATAAGACGGGCTCCACCTTCATTCTTTCCAAGGTTCCACCGTACCTACCGCAGAAGTGGGGACGGATTCTGGAGTATTTCATAACTGAGCTGATGCCAAGAAACGGGGGATATCCCTTGAAACGCTTCGGCGAGATACCCTTTATGGCCGGTTCCGACCACTGTGTTTTCACCACCCTCGGCATACCCTCACCCTTCCTGGGACACCTGCCAGACAGGTATTACCATTCGGACTTCGACACACCTTCCATGATGGATCGCGTGGAACTGGAGTGGGTTGGGAGATCGGTCCTGAAGACGCTCGAACATATCATCACGCCCGACCCGCTGGCAGCGGCAGCCGCGAAGGGAAAGATGATAGGAGAGCTCCACGAAATACTCTCGAGAATAGCCGGTAGAGAGGGGGCGGGCGATCTTCTCGATCTGCTCGTATCCAATTACGAGGGCGATGTTCTCAGGGGTAATTTCGCGGAGGCCTGCGGCCTTTCCTCTTCCAGACCACTCGAACCGACGTTTGAAAGCTCTCTGGGGCTGGAGTGGATGAAGATCGTTCCGCAGGAATTGAAGAACGAAGTGGGACCGGAACTTCTCAGCATGGCCGATTTCATGG
>NZ_DAOSEH010000088.1:0-8213 GCF_035363035.1 Mesotoga sp.
ACTGAATTCTGAACCTCAATCTGACCCCGACTGCCTTGACTTGGAAATCGGGGAGTTCAGAATAATCTAGGTAACTCTCGTCTTCGAAAGTGCAGAGGTAATATCTTGTAGCCTGGCCATCGATCACCGGGAACCTCATAGAAGCGCATTTCGCGTGCATGAAGCCCGAGAACCTCAGCTGCTGCCTTTGAATCTCCCAGTCGAACCACTCGGATTTGAAGAGCGCGGTGACTTCGACAAGGAAATCTCGGAGGTCTCTCACACCGATAGCTTCCAGAGGCTGAGAACTCGAAGGAGATATTACAACCGCGGGAAAGCGGTCCCATACATCGAGCTTCGGCGAATGCCTGATGTACTCAATGTGCGGGACCTGTAGCACCTCTTTCAAGCCGTTGTCTATGAGAAAATGCTCCAGCGATTCTATGATCGTCTCTCTAACGTGAATAAGCTGCTCTTCAGTCATTTTAGATACCTCCCGAAGAGATCTTCGATATTCCTGATATCCTGCGTTTGCCAGACCATAAAAGCCCTCTTTGGTACACCGTAGCCCTCCTGGTGATAGACTGCGTAGTCAACGTTTGTCGCTACTTTCGCGTAGTCCTTTCCCCACTGGGGGTGTATGCTCTGTCTCAGCTTCTTGGTCCGGTAGCCTCTCCCGCCCCTAGATGAAGGGACATTCACTGAGAACACGAGCATCGGATAAGCCGTTCCCTTGTACTTGATCTTGCGTCTCTTAGTGCTTTCAGCAAGATCCGGCCACTTATCAGGTCTGCCGCCTTCGTCGAAGTTTTTATGAACGGATGAGAGCATCACGTTGGCGCTGTCCCTCATCACTGGTGTCAGGTCACCAAGCTTTTTCTGATATTGATTCAAGAGCGTGTCGAGTTTTTCTGTCCTGACTTCTATCTGCATTCGATCACCACTTTTCCAACTCTTCGCTTGTGAACACTTGCTCGTTTGACTCCATAGCAAAAGCCGGACCTGGTTGGACTTGAGGGACCTGAGTATTCAACCTCCGTTCGGCCTGTACCTGAGCTACGAGTTGTGAGTACTGCGCGAAAGTGTTTTGAGCCAGTTCCAGCATTGAGAGTTTTTCGTAGGTCTGAGACTTGGCGTAGAGAATTGCGAGTTTCTCTCTGATCTTTGTAGATGTCTCTACTGAAGAAGCCAGGGTCTCCCCTTCAGAGAGGAAACCCTCGACCGCTTCCAAGACATCATCGACGATCTTTCCCCTGATACTCTCGGGAAAGGCCAAGACGAATTCATCGATATCAATCATAGGGCATCAGCCCTCATTCGACTGTGATCGTCGACTTTATAATCCCCTTTGAATGAAGGATTATCGGGAGACCGTGACTCTCCGCGTAGACTCTCTTTCCGCCAGGGTTCTTTATATCCTCCGAGTAAGAGTAGACTTCTCCGAGCACCGGCCCCTGTTCATTGAAAGAAGCGGCGTAGAAGGGCTTGAACATTTCCGGCGTGGTAACGATGCAAAGATCGTCGTCGCCCTGGAGAGTGACTTCGTCGCCGGCCTCGTTCACGATCGTCTCGTTGAACTCGTAAATATTGAGTCCCTGGAGATTTCCTATGAATGGGAAGTCGTATTTCATGTTCCCTATCTCGATTCTCCTGTTGTCCATGAGCTTCTCGAGAGCGGTGTTCTCGATCAGCACTTTCGCGACGCTCGGAGTTACGAAAGCCAGAGTGGGCATGACTCCAGTCTCCTTGGAGAGCGCTATCCTGTACTCCCTGAGGTCCGTGAGAGGTGCTTTGGAGGTAGGATCGGACCAATCTGTCGACTCGCTCATGTAGGTGCTATCCATCCGGAAGTCGAAGTCGAATTTCTCATCGTTCCCGGAGTAGCTAACCTTACCTGTGAGAAGGATCTGCGCGAGCATCCATTCCCAGGCGGCGGTTATGGACTCCTTCTGGTCCCTCTGTGTATCGGCGATCCAGTTGTTCAGATGATCCATCTGGACCTGCGTCAGTGGTTCTCCCGCGTCTCTCATAGTCCAGATCTCGTCGTAGGTGATATCGTCGTAAAACTTTATCGTCGGCGGTTCTAGATTGACGTGGGTGTAGTTCTTGAGGTCTCTTGCCGGGGCCGGACTTCTCCTTTTAACAAACCTCGGGAGAATGGGACCGGTCCTCTTGATATCGAACTCGATGGATTTCGTTGCGAAATACTTTGCCGGGTTAGACCTGGGACTCTTCAAGAGCAGATCTATGAGCATCCTTGGAGACGGTTTGATCTGCTTTATAGCTTCAGTCAACGTCCGGTAATGAAAGACGTCTGCTACGGTAGGCATTTTCTTCACTCCTTATGATCAGTAAGATTCGATGAACCACAGTCTATTGAAGAGGTCCTCCTTGACTGCGGTGAGTTGCGTAGCGAGAAGGGCATTGGTTATCGCCTTCTCGTATACGACCCCGTGGATGATGAGAGGGACAGGCTGGTCGGTGTCGCTCGCTTCGAGAGGTTCTACTGAAACCCCGAATGCCGCGTCCGATCCGTCCTGCAGGGTGACCGCATCGTTCAAATCGGCGGTCTGTGCATCTTCCGTATCTACCGAGAAGGTGTTGTTTACTTTGTCGACCGCGGTTACGGTGACCGCCGATCCGTCGGCAATCTTTATGGAGTCTCCCACTTTCAACACAGAAGCGTCGGCGACTTTGAAGGTGCTCGCGGCTTCCTCTTCTGCCTGGGTGATGTAGGTTAATCCAAGCGGTCTGACCTTTCCCGCGTCTTCTCCGGAGGTGATTTTCCCGAAAACGGTGCCGGCCTCGGTTGTAGATTTCCCGACCCCGCCGATCATTATGAGGCCCCTCCGGATATCCGGGTGTTCAAGGGATATTACCTTTTTGAAATTGCTGTCCTGGTAACTTACTCCTACTGGCATCGTTCTTCACTCCTCATTTTGGATTTACTCTGCCGGCAATGTCTCCCGCCAGCTTCACGTATGTTTCATTCTCGCCAGCGCTCTCGCCCCTTCCCGACTGACCGAGTTTCACTTTCTCGGTTGGCTCCAGGATGTCGTCGAAGAGCTTCATGTCTTCTTCTTTCTTGACCCGCGGCTTAATCTTATCGAGGACGGCCGGCTTAACCCCTTTGTCGGTCCAGCCCTTCGCCCAGTTGTTGACTTTCTCAGAGAAGAGTTTCTCCTCGGCTTCTTTATTCGCTTTCTCAAGAGCCTCGAGTTTCGTCCTGGCTTCGGAGAGCTCCTTGTTCACTGATGCGAGAGTCTCGGAGAGTTCCTTTTCTTTCTTGTCCTTCTCCGCCCTAAGATCTGAAAGTTCCTTTTGAGCTTTCTCAAAGAGATCTTTGAATTCCATTCCTATTTCCTCCTCTTTCTCGAATTCCGAAAAGTAGACTATTTGCTCCATATCCGGCACGGCCGGCATGTTGGTCAGCGCCGCTCCTCTGAGGACCGGCCCTGCGTCTTTGCCCGTTTTCTTGTCCATGTATTTCTCGGCGTATGTGGCGCTCATGTATTTGAACTTCTTTCTCTTGATGAGTTCCACGCCTTCTTGATCCGGTTCGGAGTAGACCCACAGTCCGTCGTCTCTGGCCTCGACCTTGGTGATCTTTCCGTAGGCGCCGGGATGGTTCGGATCTTTCCCGTGATCGATGTCCAGCGAGAGTTCATACGAGGGGATCCCGTTCTTGAAGTTCTCCTCGATTTTCTGAGCGAGCTCTTTTGTCAGAGAGACCTTCCCGTATCTGGGGTCCTGAAACTCTATATACGGTAGGAGCCGGTACCAGAACCCGCCTGTTTTTGCGATTTCTGCAAGATATTTGTCTATCACGATCAATCACCTCAGCAAATCAAATAGTTCCTTTGCAGCCAGTCGAAGGCTCCCTTTACCGTGGGAAATCCAAACGGAAAGATCATTGTATCGCTGTCTCGCAGGTCGTCCTTTTCGATTATTCTGAAGTAACAGTCTTCAGGATCGCCTTCTGTGATCACATACATAATCGACCTCCAATAAAAAAGGAGGCCGAAGCCTCCTCGCAATAGTTGTCTTTCGCCTAGTCTCCTCTCGTGATCTTTAACATCGCTATGATCTTCTCGAATTCTCTTCTAACGACAGTGGGCGCCCCTTCTCTGAGAGACCAACCGTCTTCTCCCTTTAGGAGCTTCTCTTCGTCTATCTCTACCCACTCGTCCCACCAATCGGGTTTTTCAAACTGCACTATAACACCCCCTTCAACCATTCGCCGAACAGCACGAAGACCTCTTCCTTTCTCCCGGTAGTATAACCCGCAAAGAGCTCTGCGAAAGCTTCCACAATGCCGCCGCTTCTGGCATATCCCGAGATGTCGTTGAGAGTAATTCCCCTCTCTTTTCTCATTTTCGAGATCCATGAAGTGAACTCTGCCCTTTTTCCGGTCTCTCTGAGGTAGTAGTCGATCCTGTGGCCGAATTCGTGGCAGATAATACCTCCCGCGTCATGGGCCACCGACCACCCCTTTTTGTAATCACCCTCGATGATCTCCCGGAGTCTATCAGCTTTCTGCCAGAAAGTGTTCTTGACTACTATCTTGTCAAACCCCTGCGCGGTGTAAGCCAGGACATTGGGTGGTATCTTTCTCATCTGCCTGGTCACAACGTCCTCTATTTGCTCGGGAGAAGCATTTGGGTATCTTTTCTCAAAGAACCTCGTCCAGGCTTCCCTGGAATTTCTAGTGGACGTGATCCCGTCGAATTGCTCCCATACCTTGGGATACTTCTCTTTCAGCTCTTTGAGCGTAGTGTTTATCTCCTCAGCCAGCTCTTCAGCTATACCCCGGTAATCACATTCTACCCCTAATACCTGTTTTGCATATTCTTCAGGAGTAAGCTTCTTCACGTTTTCAAGTATTCTCTTGATGTCTTCCGTGACCAGGAAGGTAGGGGTCGTCTTTCTACTGCTAATTAGGGCTTTTACCACGTCTCTGTCTACCCGCCTGTTTACGGGTACCGCTTCTGGGTGCTGGCTGTGTATTCTTTCCATTTCCTCTCTCGAGAGCGTCTTGCCTTTAGAATCGTATATCGTATGAGGAACGAGCATACTCCTGCAGCGTGGATGGAGCGGCGGAGTGTTTTCGGCCAGGAGTTCCGGATCGTCTTTCGGGATCACCATACGGTCTCTCTGAGAGCAGATCTCTGTAGTGTGGTTGTCCATCACAGCAATAAGCTGGAATCCGTCAACGACAGGCGATTCTATTCCGGCATCCAGAATGCCTAGGGAGAAGGCCCTGGTGCTCTCGGTAGTTGCGATCACATCGGCCCTGTTCAAGTAGCCGCCCATTACCTTCTCTAGGTCCTCCGCTATGTCGAGATACGCTTTGCCCTGTAACATCCCTCTCCTCAACGTCTCCTCGATATCTCTAGAGTGTTTTTCAAACGGTTCCGTGAGTGTGAAGGTGTATTCCTTCAGAAACTCGTCGACAAAAGGAGAAGGCTTAAGATAAGAGTCTGGATCCTCTCTAATTTCCCTCACTGTCCGCTTCGCTATGTTCTCGTATTCCCTGAAGTCTATTGCTTTCAAGATCTCTCCGAGAAGGTCTTTTTCGTTGTACTGCCTGGTCCTTCTCTTCCGCTCTCTCCGCTTGAGGTCGTATATGGACAACGCCTTTGAAAGAAGGAAAACAGCTTCCAGGGAGTTCATGATCGCGGTGTAGTCAATAGAGAGCCTCTTTCCTTCGTATGCTTCCCTTCCCGACGGGATGGTGAACGCTCTCAAGATCTTGTTTTCGGCTTTTCTGTGGATCTTGAGAAATGTCGCGGCGTTCATGATTACTCTTCTTCGGGCGGCATTCCCAACGCGGTTCTGGCCCATCTTCTGTCTGCATCCGAGAGGTTGTCCAGCAACCCGGCCCTGCTAAGAATTTCGAGGTATTCGGCCTGAAGTTTCTTGTCATCTAGCGATTGCTCATGGATGATGGCGAATTCTCCATAGTCGTCCGGGTTCGGGAAGTTGTAATCGATCAGTTTTGCCACCACCTGGTCGAGAAAAGCATCGACCAGGTTCTCCGCCTGCGCCTGTGAAGAAGAGTGGACCATGTCTATGTGGACCTTGCCCAGGGCATAAGCGCCGCCGTGTTCGTTGTTGAGGAGGAGCTGGGGTAGTCCGAGGTTACGGTAGATAAGTATATTGGCGTACTCGATGGCCTGTCTGAACTGCTCCGATAGGTCTTTCGCGTTTGCCTGGAGAAGAACTATCTCGGTCTCTTTATCGGTGGCTATCGCTGTCTTCGAATGGAAGCTCTTCAATAGGTTGTTGAGCATGGCAACAGAGGTGGTGGCGTTGCCGCGATCGTCCTGCATGTTTATATTTGTGGTCTTTCCGTGTACGATGGGAAGAGCGTACTTGTCCAGTCCGATAGCCCAGATCTTGAAGAGCTTCCTCTTAAAGTCCCAGGCGCGATAGCAGCTTTTCAGTATGGACTCTCCATATAGTCCCTCCCCGTTTTTTATGACAAACATCTTGGAGAGGGGGATCTTGAACTCCCCCTTTGAAGTCGTCAGCTTTATGAACTGCGGTTCTTCTTCCGGATCGAATTTCATGGCCGAGGGCTCGTATGGAACTATTTTTTCTATCCAGAGCCTTCCGTTGGTGCTCTGCCAGACGATTTCTGCGGCGGACCAACCGTAGGCCAAACTGTCCGCGAGCATCTTCTTTAGCACGGTGAAGATCGAATTCTCGAGGTTATCCAGAACCGCCTTTACGAACTCGAAGACGTCCTGGTCCGGATTCGAATACTCCCCAATCTTAGAAGCCACTGAAGAGGAGATGAATCTGAGCCCGGCCGCCACTGTTTCGTCTTTCTTCATCTCTTTTATCACCGAGCTGTCCAGAACCGTCTCCGAAGAACTCGATTCTTCGCTTACACCCATCTGGCCGGCAGAAGGGCGTTTCACCGGTTTTCTGGCGAATATATCCAGTATTCCCATGGAAATCACCTCAATACTTGTCTGAACGCGAATAGAAAGCCGGCAGACTGTTGCCGGCATGATAGCTCCAGGCAGCCAAAGCCAGAGAGATCACGCAGTCGTCGTGGTATCCTTCGGGAGCGCTCATCTTGAGATTTCTCGAAGGCGTTATCTGGTACTCGAAGATCTCGAGTTCATTTATTAGCTCGGGTATGTCGTCCAGATGCACAAGCTCTTGTTCTATAACCATGGATAGATTGTTGATCAACTGCTCCTTGGAAGAGGAAGTGAACCTATAGCCCTCGATATTCAGCCCGTCTTTCCGCAACTCATCGTAGATCGGATCGCCGACACCCGTGCTGTCAAGAACAATCTTTCCGGGATACTTCTTGCTGATAAACCTTATCCTTTCCTTCTGGAGATTCCAGTCGATCTTGTTGAACCTGTCGAAGTAAACGAGATCTCCTTTTCTGTCCAGGACGGTAATCACAGTGAAGTCCATGTACTTGGCGAGGTCGACGCCTATATGGAAACTTTCGCCCTTCAAAGGTTCTCTGAGTGTTTTACGAATAAGCCTTCTCACGTTCCTGAAGACGCCGCCGGTATCCTCCAGAAACTCCGCGAGATATTCCTGTCTGAATGCCCTGTCAGGGAGCGTCATTCTAGCTTCTTCGATCTCCTCGGGTGCTATATGAGGGTTATCGGATGTAGGGTGCCGCCATGACCGGTATAGAGGAAATTGCGGGTCCTTTCCCCTGGTCCAGAGATGGTAAAACCAGTTACGCCCTTTGGGAGTCGAGATGATTATCGCCTTGCCCTGTCTGTCTGTAAGCGTGGGCCTCAGGTTTTCGTCCCAGATGACTTCCTTTATCCTGGCCGCCTCGTCGATTATGAGCAGATCCAATCCTTCACCGATTAGAGAGTCTGGATTGTCCGCGGATTTCCCGAGTATCTCCGTCCCCCAATTCGTGAGAATCCGCATCTCTGATTTCGAATCGCTGCAGTGTCCGTCCGGGTGCCAGATCTTTCTTCTAGGTCTCACATAGCGATAGATCTCTCTGAAGACCTTCCTCGAGAGGTCGTAAGTCGGACCCACTACCCAAATTCTCTTGTTCTCCCTGAACAGGTAGTTGATCGCCTCTACAGCCGCGTACAAAGACTTCCCCCAGCGCCTTCCGTTGCAAAGGATCTTGAACCTGGCGTCCGACATAAAGGCCTCTTTCTGGCCCCCTTCATGAGGCACGAAGCCTATGTCTTTCAAGAACAACTCTTTGTTCATATCCCCCAGCGTTCTTT
>NZ_DAOSEH010000089.1:0-8172 GCF_035363035.1 Mesotoga sp.
CAGGAAGCCCTCCTCGGCGGTACGGACAGAATCGCCCTGTACGGCTCCTGGGATATCTTCTCTATGGCCCTTCAGACCGGTATGGCCGGTCTGGGCTGGAGTGGTGACCTCATAGCCGAAGCGACCATTAAGCCGTTCACCGGTCTCACTCTCAAGGGCGGTCTCGAGGCCAAGGATCTCACCGGTACACCGACGTTCGACTACGTTATAGATTTCGATTACAAGATGACCCTCGGACTTCTCACTCTCAACCCGTATGCCAGATACGCCAGCACCAAGGGCCAGTGGGTAGGTCTCAAAGTTGGTTACGGTATCGGTGAAAGCGTCGTTCTGAAAATCAACGCCGATGTTAAGTACGATATCGCCGCCAGCAAACTCTTCAGCTGGATACAGGTCGCTCTCTCCAAGAAGGGCATAGGCTGGGCAGGCGTGAAGTTCTGGTACGACCACTCCTTCCTGGTGGGCGGAACGAATGAAATGAAGCTCGGATTCCTCGTGAAGTCCGACGGCTGGGAGATAGATCCAGTTTCTCTGGCTGTCTTTGTCGGTTCCGGCGACTTCACGACCAAGAACGATAACAACAAATCCGGCTTCGGTTACGATATAGTCGGCAACCTACTCGCCGATGTGAAGGATCTCTCCGCTTACGCAGAGGCTTCCCTCTCTCTCGCTATGGGTGGATTCAAGCCGACACTCAGCATCGACGGCGGTTACTACCTGCTCAACGGCACGAAGGCACTCAATGTTGTGCTCGGCTTCCCGGTCTTCGATCTGATCAACTTCGAAGCCAGTGTTGCCTTCTTCCCGGCGATCGACTGGTACGTGAAGCTGTTCTACAACTACTCGTTCTGATTTTAACGCTAACGATGAACCGGCCCGACGGGCCGGTTTTTCTTTGAGGTGAATTAGATGTATATTTTCCTCGGTAACCTGCTAATGGGAGTCGCGATAGTGATAGCCCTGGTCTTTGGAGGCGGTCAGTTCGTTACGGCCTTGCTGAACGGAGAGAGTCCCGAACTGGACTGGATGGATTTTCTCTTTCCCGCTGCGCTCTTATTGACGGGCTTTGTCCTGCAATTCTGCTCGATAGCGAAACATTACTTCATCCCGGTAATCGAAGAACTCTTTCTTGCAGGCTCTCTATTTCTTTACGTGAGGGAAAGTCTGGAAGGCGGTCTAACCTGGTGGCTGGTTCCTCTAAGAGAGTACATAAGCTCAACACTTCTGTACACCGCTACAGGCTCTCTACTGCCGGTTATACTCGTTGTCCTGATGGCCTCGCTGGTGGTGAAGATGCTCAACATGTCTGCCCTGAAGACAGGAAACGATGAACCACGCAGGGAAAGGGAAGACGCCTCGAACAAAAACGGGACCCTTAGGTCCCGTCGAAGTCTGTAGTTGAGTTAATTACTTATTAGAAACCCAGTGATCTTGGATCTAGCGCATCCCTCAGGGCATCACCCAGCAGGTTGAAGGCCATAACCACGATGAATATGAAGATACCTGGTATCAGAAGCCACGGTGCCTCGGTCATCGCCTTTATGTTCTGAGCCTGAGAGAGCATCAGTCCCCAGCTGGCCGACGGTTCGGTTATTCCCAGACCCAGGAAGCTCAGACCCGCCTCTCCCAGTATGTATCCTGGAATCGACAGAGTGGCCGATACTATTATATAAGTCGCAGTGTTGGGTATGATGTGGCGAAGTATAACCCGCCCCGATGGATATCCCATAGCTATGGCGGCCTGTACAAACTCCGTTTCTTTGTAACTCAAAACCATGCCCCTGATCACCCTCGACATTCCCGGCCAGCCTATGAAACTCAATATGAGGACTATGAGAATATACGTGATGTGTGGGGGTATGCTGGTTGGAAGAACAGCCCTCAGAGAGATCAGCAGGTAAAAGCTAGGTATCGACATAAGAATTTCCGTCACTCTCATAAGGATTTCATCGGTGATACCACCGAAGTATCCGGCCGCTCCACCAATGGAAAGTCCTAGAGAGAAGGTTATCAGGATCGCTAGAAGCCCGATACTCATCGATACTCTCGAACCGAACAGTATTCTGGAGAAAACGTCTCTACCGTACATATCGGAACCGAAAAGAAGAAACTTCGAAGGCAGTTCCGTTCCCACCAGGTGAAGTTTCATGGGGATGAATCCCAGTAACTTGTACTCCCAGGACTGTGTGAAGAACTTGATCGGATACTTCTTGGTCACATAATCTGTGACCTGGGGGTCTTGAATCACATCCACGAGGTTTGGCGAGATTTCTAGTTCCGCGAGAAACTCTCTGGCCAGTTCTAGGTCTCCACCATCGACGTCTATCACTTCATTTACTATGCTTATTGCTTCTACTACGACGTCTTTTATTTCATTTTCCTTCTGGGCGAAGATCCTGTGCAAAGACCTCTCCGTTACAACCTTGACAGGTGGGCCGATCCTCAGCAACTCTCTGAACCTGCTCGGGGCGAGCGCGCCGAGTGTTGTCCTGTTGGATGTTTCGGTGACAACAGTCTCTTTCAACATATCCAGTTCGGTCAATTTGACGGTCTGAACCGTACTGTATTCCGGACCTCCGAGGTTGGCCCTGTTTCCGTCCGCATCGAGTGCGTAGCGTATCGTTCTGGTTGTTACGTATATATTCAATACGCCATCTTTACCCTGTTCAAAGGTCTTCTCCTCGCCGGTTGTCTTATCGATGGCGACAACGGATCCTAGAGAGATTCCCTCCGTAAAAAAGGTTCTGTAAGTCTCTGGATCCCTCTCAAGCACCCAGGCATAAATGTACGGGGCCGTCAGTTTTCCATCCTCGTCGGTCCAGTGGACTTTCGAAGGGGGGGCGTACGAAAGATCCTGTCTCTGATCGTAGGGGTTGTTGGGAGCCAGAAAATCTGCGAAAATCGCAACGAGATAGAGTATTATGAGTACCCAAAGCGAAAAAAGCCCCAGTTTATGCTTTTTGAGGGCGCGCCATGCGAGTTGCCAGCGTCCCATGTATTTGATTTCGAAGAGTTCGTCTTTTTTCACTTCCTGAGGAGTCGCCGTTACCAGATCGTTCTTCTTTTCCTTTTTCACTCCAACTCACCCCTCAGCCTAACCTGAACCTTATTCTCGGATCGACCCAGGCAAGCATAAGATCGGCCAGAAGATTACCTATAACCAGGAGAACGGCCGACAGAAGAAGCGTAGCCATGACCAGGAATAGATCCTGAGCGTTCAAAGCCTCTATGACAAGCCTACCCATACCAGGCCAGCCGAAGACCGTCTCTGTGAGAACGGCGCCGCCGAGGAGTCCGGAAAGTGCGTAGCCAAATATTGTCACTATCGGGTTTATCGCGTTTCTAACGGCGTGCTTGTATATAACGTTCTTCTCAGGCATGCCCTTCGCCCTGGCGAAAAGCACGTAATCCTGCCTCAGCTGGTCCAGGAGCTGTCCGCGCATCTGTCTCATGAGCCCTGCCAGCCCAGATGTACCGAGAGTAACCATCGGCCCGACAACGTGCCACAGGTAATCTCCTATCTTCCCGAAGAAGCTGAGATCGTTGAAGTTTTGCGATATCAAGCCCCCTATGGGAAACCAGCCGGTTTTGGCCGACATAAAAAGCCATAGCAAGGCGAAAAAGAAGTTTGGAATGGAGATACCTATGAACGCGAGGAAGGAGAAGGTCTGGTCGCTCAACGAGTACTGGTGAAGCGCCGAATATATACCCAGAGGTATGGCGATTCCCCAGGTGAAGATCATTGTGGTTATGCTGAGAAGAAGTGTAGCACCGAGTCTCCTCCACACCAGATTGAAAACGGGCACTCTGTAGGTGAACGAGTATCCAAAATTTCCCGTCAAGACATTTCCAAGCCATTTGAAATACTGAACGAAGACGTTCTGATCGAGCCCGAACTGTCTCTCCAGAAGCCTCAGCTGATCTCTGGTGATAGAAGGATTCATTCTATAGGCATCCAGAAAATCACCCGGAGCGGCGGAGATGATCAAGAAGGCTAGAACCGAAACCCCGAGCAAAACGGGAATCGCCAGTATGAGCCTTCTCACTATATACTTAAGCACCTTATTTCCCTCCTCAACACTGCGAAGACGTTCATTTTACTAAAAGCGGGAGGGAAAACCCCTCCCGCATCAAATCAAAAAACCTATCAGTCTTTCCAGAAACCCTCTACCTGGTACAGGATGCCTGTTGCAGGACTCAGCTGCGGAATCGTCAGGTGGAAATCTCCCTTGTGAACATAGAGGAAGTTCTGGGCCATCGTGAAGACGACTGGCTGGTACTCGGCGAAGAGCATCTGGAACTCCGCGAAGAGGTCGTACCTGTCCTGATCGACAACCGCGGAAGTCTGGAGTCTGTAGATCTCGTCGACTCTCTTCTCCCAGTCTGGAAGAATGTACATGTCTTCAGTTATGTGGTCTTCTTCGTTGTAGAACGGCGGGTAGTTCCAGAAGTGGAGACCGCCGTCGAGCCTGTAAACGTTCCAGCCGGTTCCGGGATCGACCGAACCGGTGAGACCTATAACAACGGCATCGTAAGTGGCATCGAGAAGTCTGCTGACCACGGTGTTGAACTGAATAGGTGTGTAATTGACCTTTATTCCGAGTTTCGAAGCTCCGTCAACTACGATGTTACCGATAGCTTCACGCGTTCTGTTTCCTGCGTTGGTGAGGAGTTCGAACTCAACCTTGTTACCCTTCGAGTCAACAAGTGTACCGTCCGGCGCCCAGTCGAAGCCACCCTTCTTAAGCTCGAGTCTGGCCCTGGTTATGGAGTACTTGTAGTTGTACTTCTCGATCTCGGGGTTGTAGAAACCACTCGAGGGAGAGACCGGTCCATAGAGAGGAGAACCGAGTCCGTTGTAAAGAGAATCGATGATCGACTGTCTGTCGAGAGCGTAAACGAAGGCCTTTCTGAAGTATTCGTTTCTGAACCACTCGTTCTTGATAGGATCCTTGGTGTTGAAGTTGAAAGTTATAAACTCCGAGCCGAGAGCCGGTCCACCGACACCTGTAACCCAACCCTTTTCAGCAGCCATCTCGGCAAGTCTCGGGAATTGCTCGGCGCTCGGGCCGTAAATATCCAGCTCACCAGCTTCGAATCTCAGAAGGGCGGTGTTCTGGTCGCTGATGATCTCGTAGTTGACTTTGTCTAGATAAGGAAGCTGAACACCGTTTGCATCTACTTTCCAGTAATTGGGGTTTCTCTCGAAAACGATTCTGACGCCTTCGACATACTCGGTCATTATGTAGGGACCCATTCCGACGAGCTTGTCAACGTCGGCTATCGTCCACTGCTCGGCATAGGTTCCACTTGCAACGGCCTCGCTCAGAGCGTGTTTCGGAATTATCGTCCTGAAACCGACCTGTCTCAACGCAGTCACCATCGGAACGGTCCAGGTGAAGGAGATGGTTGTACTGTCAACTATCTCTACAACGGGGAGTTGGTCGTTGGAGTCCATGTAAGAGCCGTTGCCGTTGGCCGTCTGTTCGGGGTTAAGTGAAACATCCACAAAAGTCCAGTAAACGTCGTCAATGGTAAAAGGAGCTCCATCGGACCACTTGAGACCTTCTCTTATCTTGACGAAGAAGGTCAGTCCGTCGTCGGAGAACCACCATTCCTTAGCAAGGCCAGATTCGGTCGGCATACCGCCCTCATCGGCTTCGAGCAACGTAGCATGGATAAAGCCCAGAGGAACGGTCGAACTGGTTTCCTGCGCCCAATCGATGTTAAAGGATTTGGGATCGCCCAGTCCCCAGTAATAGAAAGTTCCACCGGTTTTTCCGTTGAAGTTTTCTACTTTGTACTCCGTCGCAGACAATGCAAGGCCTGCTATCAAGAGTACTGAAACTAGTACTAAGAATTTCTTCATTACTTTTCCCCTCCTTGTTCTTGAGATGTGGAATAAAGATGGCACGCTACAAAATGCTTTTGATCCACCTTGAACATTTGTGGATATTCCCTGGTACATATATCCATCCTGTACTTGCACCTCGGATTGAAGAAGCAACCGGATGGCCTGTTTATTGGACTTGGAACCTGTCCACCTATTAGATCTTTCCGATTGCGTTTTTTGTTCGGATCGGGGACCGGGGCCGCCGCGAGCAAGGCTTTGGTGTATGGGTGGAGTGGAGCGGCGAATATCGACTCGCTATCGCCCTGTTCAACGATCCTTCCGAGATACATGACAGAGACTTCCTGGCAGATGAATCTCACGAGCGCAAGATTGTGAGAGATGAAAACATAACCTGCGTTCAGCTGTTTCTGAAGCTCTTCGAAAAGGTTCACTATCTGTGCCTGAACCGAAACATCCAGAGCCGAGGTCGGTTCGTCGAGAACTATCAGGTCGGGATTCACGCTTATAGCCCTCGCCACGGCTATTCTCTGTCGCTGGCCTCCGCTGAACTGGTGAGGGTATCTATCCACATGGTAGGCCTTAAGACCAACCTTGACGAGAAGGTCTTTGACCATCGCTATCGCATCATCCATTTTTTCGGCCATTTTGTGGAAGAGAAGTGGTTCGGCGAGCATCTGCCCGACCGTCATTCTGGGGTTGAGCGACGACATCGGGTCTTGAAAGACTATCTGGGCCTTTCTTCTCAAGAGTCTCTTCTTTTCTTCAAGGTTCTCGAAAAGAGTGTTCAACGTTTTTGAAGGATTTCTATCGGACTTCACAAAAACGTCGTGTATCTTCTTCTTGTACGTTTCTAGGCCACTTCCATCGCCATCGAAATCCTGATCCTTGAAGTACTTAGATTTCAGATATTGGAGAGCCCTTTTGCGCTTCATGAAGTAGAAAGTCGTGTCTTCCTCGTCTATGAGCATCTCTCCGTCGGTCACTTCATGCAACCTGATAATCGATTTGCCTATCGTGGTCTTCCCGCAACCGGATTCTCCAACTATTCCAATCGTCTTACCCCGGTCAACGGAAAAAGAGACGTCATCCACGGCTTTGACGAATCCGACCACCCTCTCTACGAGGAAGCCTTGCTTTATCGGAAAGTACTTTTTCAAATTTTTGACTTCGAGAAGCTTCATCCTTGAGCCTCCTTGACCAGCCTGACTTTTCCTGCGATTGGATTCCAGCATCTGACAAAATGATTGTCGCCCATCTGCTCCATTTGTGGAAGATCCCTGTAACACTTTTCTCCAGCTCTGGAACAACGCGGAAGAAAGGGACAGAGATCCGGTGGATTGAGCATCACTGGCGGCTGGCCTGGAATTGGAAGAAGCCTATCCAGTTTAACATCGAGTCTCGGGATGCATTCAAGCAACGCATTTGTATATGGATTCATAGGGTGCTCGAAGATATCTTTGGATTGTCCCATCTCCATCTGATAACTCCCGTACATCACGGTTATTTTCGTGGCGATTTCGGCTATTACCGCCATATCGTGCGTGATGAACATCATGCTGCTGTTGAACTGTTCCTGAAGATCCTTCATCAATTCCAGTATCTGAGCCTGAACGGTTACGTCGAGGGCCGTAGAAGGCTCGTCGGCTATCAGTATATCGGGGTCGCACGAGAGCGCTATTGCAATTACCACTCTCTGCCTCTGACCCCCGGAAAGCTGGAAGGGGTAATCGTTTATCCTCTCCGAAGGCTTTGGAATACCCACCTGTTCGAGCAACTTGACTGCCCTTTCTCGGGCTTCCTCTACCGTAACACCCTTGTGGTGTACTATGGTCTCTATCATTTGATTACCTATGGTGTACATAGGGTCCAGAGAGGTCATCGGATCCTGAAAAATCATTCCGATGTGCTTACCACGTATTCGTGAAAAGCTCTCTTTGGGAAGCTTGGCGAGATCTATGTACTCTTTTTCACCACTCTTCGAAAACTCGTCGGTTAGAAAGAGGACCTCTCCGCCCGCTATGAATCCCGGATTGTCTATCATTCCGGCGATGGCCTTGACCGTAACACTCTTGCCGGAGCCGGTCTCTCCAACAATGCCCAGAACCTCATCACGATATAGATCAAAAGTGGCGTCCTGAACGGCTTTTACGACACCTTCTACCATTTTGAAATGTGTGGAGAGGTTTTTAACCGAAAGGATCGGTCTTTCCTGCAACCAAATCACCTCATATTCATCTTTCGAGATATCACCCACGGAGCGGATCGTACCTTACTGTATAATTATTACATATATTTGCATATAATATCAAGTGGCTGGA
>NZ_DAOSEH010000090.1:0-8078 GCF_035363035.1 Mesotoga sp.
CTCCCCGATTTCCAAGTCAAGGCAGTCGGGGTCAGATTGAGGTTCAGAATTCAGTAAAGGAGTGAAGGACAATGGCTCTTTCTGGAGCTGATGTATATGCAAGGATCATTAAAGGTGAAACTACCTATGACTGCGGTCTAGTTTCCGACGCTAAACCCGCCATCAAGACCAGCACACTTCAGAGGATCGGCATAGGCAACATGAAGAAGTCCAGAATAAATGCTCATGATTATGAGTGCAGCTGGTCTGCGGACGTGTCGGATGGAATATTGCTCGCCGCTCTTTTGAACAAAGACAACGTGTTCGATGTACAGCTTCACGATATCGCTCTTACAGACGCTGTAGTAAAGTCCCTAAGGCTGGCTTTTGATGAAAGGAACCCTCTCACATACTCGATTGACTTTGTAGGCAAAGACATAGAGGAAATCACCGCGCTCGCAGCCGTAGATTATGTCAAGGGTTTCTTCGTAATGTCGGATGCGACAATCACTTTCTCAGGTTCTGCGAACACGGTCACAAAGGTCGATATTAACGCTCAAAGAGAGGTCGAAATAATTAGAGGTGCATCACTTGACCCTCAGGACTTCTCAAAAGGGCCCTTTGTCTTTGAGGGGACTGTAACGGTATCTCCTTCCTCGTCGTTTTCCGATGTCTTGAAAGGAAAGTGGTTGCCAACCGATACTCCGTTCACATTCTCCGCTGCGTTCTCAGCTCAGTTCTACGACGAGAGTGGCGATCCATTGGCTTCACAAACAACTATCACGATCGCTTGCAGCGGAATGGTGGCCAGCGAAACGTCCGTAAGTCTTGGAGCGACAGGACCGGTAGAGATCCCCATAAAGATGAGTATCGAGAATGTGATTCTTTCCTGATGGAGGTAAGCGATGAAGCACGAAATAATAACACCCTTCTATCGTAAGACGGTAAGGATCAACGAGTACAACGTCACTTTCAAACCTCTCCCGGGATCCAAGATTTTCCTTCTGAGTCCTGCTCTGAAGATAGCTCCTAAGCTTGAAAAAGGAGGCATCGATCTCACTACGGAAGAGCTTGATGCTGTGCTTTCCCTCGCGGAGGCTGTTATCGATTCGTGGGACTTCGGACCGGAAAAAGGAGAAGTGCTTAAAGTCACGAAAGAGAACATTGGTCTATTCCAGTTCACGGATCTCATGAAAATCCTGACAAACTCAATAATGATGGCCTTTCCAAAGGGTGAACTGGAAGATTTTCCCGAAGGCTCCGAAAAGGAGCAGAAGACGATTACGAAATCCTGATCTGGAAGATCTTAGCGCAGTCTACATGGTTGATAGGGAGTCTTCCCTGGGGATGGGAGACTCCCTTAATCACTATCATAAAGCTATTCCAGGCACAAGGAGAGACCCTATATGGCGGCAAAAACTGAAGTCTCTATAGTCTTGAAAGCTGTCAACTACGCTTCAAGCGAACTTGAAAAAGTGAAAGAGCAGACAAGAGGACTGAGAGAAGTCGGCTCACAGCTGCAGCAGACCGGTCTTACGATGATGGGCTGGGGCGCTGCAATAGCCGCTCCCTTCGGTCTCGCACTGAAGCAGTTCATGGGTTTTGAGGAAGAGATGCGAAACGTCAACGCCGTTATGCAAGGAACGGAAGAGGACTTTCAGGCGTTGTCGAAAACGGTGAACGATGTCGCTATGAACTCTTCTTTCATGACCAGCGAGATCGCGTCGGCCGCATACGCCCTCGCTTCGGCGGGGAAGAAGAGAGTCGAGATAGAAGCGATGATAGGGCCAGTCTCAAACCTGGCGGAAGCTATGCACTCTGAATTGAGGCCTACCGCCGAGCTTGTTACTGATACGCTTGACCAGTTCGGCCTGTCGGCGAAAGAAGCAGGCAGAGTCGTCGATATCTTCGCTACTTCGGTAGGTAGTTCTCCTGAAACCCTGGAGAGACTCTCTTACGGAATGAGATACGCAGGTTCTACGGCCGCGGGGTTCGGGTATTCTCTCGAGGAGACGGTAGCCGCTCTAATGGCCTTCGAAACAGCGGGCATTCACGGAGAGCAGGCTGGAACCACTCTAAGGAACGCTCTTGCCAGGCTTGCCGCTCCTACAAAGGACGTCGTCGACGCGTTGAAAATGTACGGCCTCACGATTGAAGATGTGAATCCCGCGCAACACTCTTTCGTTGAGATCCTCGAGGCCATGCGAAGAGCCGGGGTCGACACCACCGGGACATATGAGATCTTCGGCACGGAGATCGGAGGCAGGATGGCCGCCGCTGTCTCCACAGGCGTAGAGAAGATCAAGGATTTCACCGCGACTTTAGAAAATTCCGCTGGAGCGGCAGAACGAATGAAAGAAGAACAGTTAAGCTCTCTGGCAGGACAGTTTAAGCTCTTGAAGTCGTCTCTCGAGTCTTTAGAGAATTCCTTCGCGGCACTTTTCAAAGACGAAGTGTCAAAAGCGATCAACTGGATACGCGACTTGGCGAACTGGTTGAACAACCTTGACGAAGGTACGAAGAGACTAATCGTGAATGTCGCAAAGTGGGGCTCGATTCTCCTAATTGGGGCAGGAGCCGTCAATTTCCTCACGGGAACCGTTATGAAGACTATAGCATCCTTCAAAAGCTGGGGTTCAATTATTGGAAGCGTTATAAAACTTATCACCGGCAAAGTCGCTGCCGCCGGAGCAGCGGGACAAGCTTTGACTACTCTTTCAGGGACAGCCGTAAGCACGGGAACTTCACTCGCAGGAATCGGTTCTTCTGCAGCCGGCGTTGGAGCGAAACTACTCGCTTTTGCGACCGGACCGGTGGGAATAACCATCGCGGCGATCGCGGGTATAACGGCTGGGTCTATCGCTCTCTACAAGGTTATGGATAACCTTTCAAAGGACTGGTTCAAATCGGACCTCGAGAAAGCGCTTAACCAAGTCAGAGAGACGGCAGATGGAACTGTCGAGACCATGGAAGAGGTCTCGAGAAGGTTTTCGAATCTCTCCTCACAGGCAAGCGACGATACTAGAAAGTTATCCGGTACAATAACCGGTACATTCTCCCAGCTCGAGGAGGCTGTCAGAGGGTTCGACCAGATAAATTCTACAGTTGCGGTTAAAGCGGCCATGAACATGCAAAAGATTGCAGAAGAGGCCGGTTACACAGGGGACGCCTTTAGAGATCTTGCAAAAGAATTCTCGGAGAGTTTAACGGTCTCTTCTGAAGAAGTTGTCTTGAAGCTGAAGAAAACGATGGAAGAGGTAAATGCCGTCGCCATCGATACAGAGGTAACTAACAATAGGATCGCAGAGTCGGTTAAGAGCGCAAATGAAGCTATGGCTGACAGTTCCAAAGAAACACAGTCCGTCCTGGAGAATCTCGTCAGCTCTTATGAGAGAACCGGAGATGCGATATTAGAATCAACGGTTAAACAGACGGAAGCGGTTAACCTCATCAAAACACATGCCAACGACTCGGCAGATGCTTTCTTTGGAATGACCGAGAAATTGAAGACTAGCTCGGATTCGGCTTCGAAAGCGGTCGGCGTTGCTATGTCGGATATAGCCTTGAAATTGGCTGAACAGGGGAAGTTGTCGGGAGAAGAGACTCAAAACATCGAGAGCCTCAGGAAAGAATATGACAGACTTTCCGAGTCTTTGCAAAACGTAGTCGAGAGATACGGCGAATCTTCAGGTGAAACCGAAAAAGTCAGGCGGCAATTGGATGAAGTGATTGCTCAGTATTCCGAAGCCGGGCTCGCTTTGAACGATGTGCTCATAGATCTGTTGGGAGTTCAAGAGCTCTCTAGCAGCATTGTGGAGAATTTGGAGAGTTCTAGCAAGTCTATCAGCTATGAAGTCGATACCGATGGAGCGGTCCGGTCTTTGGGAGGACTGGCGAAAGCCATAGACCTGGTGTCTTTCCAGGGAGCGGGTTCAACGGAAGCGTTCGTCACGATGATGGAAAGGCAGAAAAAGAGTGCGAACGACGCCTCGAATGAAGTCGGTATAGCGCTCGGGAGAGTTGTCGTCGCGATGGCCGAGCAAGGGAAAGTGGCAAAAGACCAGGTTGCGGGCCTGAAGGAACTGTACGACGCTTATGACAGTCTTTCTGAAGAACTTGAAACTGTTGAAGAAAGGTACGGAACGAATTCTTCACAGGCGGACAGTCTTCGCACCAATCTGAACACCCTCAAGGGAGAGATAGCTTCTCTTGGTTGGTCCGCCGGAGAGAGCGCGGTCAAATTTGGAGATGTGAAAGAGATACTACAGCAAACAGCGACGGAGGTTCAGAAGACAGGCAAGCATATAAATGAATTTCTGTACGGGAGCGAGAACTTCGCGGCCACTAAGGAAGAGGCCCTCCAGAGAGTGCGTACGCAATTCAAAGCGACCGAAACCGACTCACTGGGTTTAGTGAACGCTTTCAACAAATTGACAAAGCCCGCAAAGATGTTTGGAAATGATGTGGACGTAATGGGTGTCGCCCTCGCGGACCTTGAAATCGAACTCTACAAAAGCGGTGTCCTTACTAACAACCAGACTTCATGGCTTATCAGCTTATCTGAGCAAATTGCCTCTACCAGAGAGGAATACAGGAAAGCGATCTCGACGTACGGAGAGAACTCCAGAGAAGCAAACGCGCTTAAAACTTCTCTTCAGGAGCTGGAAGTGATATATGGAAGAAACGGAAAATCCGCTGCTCAAGCTGTATTCGACTCTTACGGATTCGGAGAGACGCTTGTATTTCTCAGAGAGAACCTCGGTCTTACGAGCGTGGCTTTCGCAAAGCTTCTCGGTATTTCTGACACGAATATACTCGCTCAGGATGCGAAAACAATAAACGAACAGTGGAAAAAGGTCAATGAAGGCTCAGGGTTTGCGGCCGATGCCCTGAAGTCGATCCAAAACCAATCGAAAGAGACCTCGGCGAAGCTGACGGAAATGGCCGATGCGGTTACCGATACCTTCGATAAACAGAAGAAGGCCATTACATCTTTGAGAGAGGAACTGGACACACTGAAGACAAAACAGGTCGAATATCTGGACGCTCTCGCAAAGGCCGAAACCGAAGGCGATACCGAAGCGATAGAGAAGTACAGAAACAGGTTGCAGGAGACGGCCGAAGCTGCCGGGACACTCGCAGAACAGATCGAAGACCAGAAAGACCAGATGCTTCTTTTCTATCAGACGTTCAAAGACAACGCTGAAAAGACCGATGAGTTCGGGCGTTCTCTCAAGGACATCGAGCCTGAGCTCAGCGAATTCGCCTCGTCCCTCGAAGAAGTGAAAACGGAATTCCAGACGACATGGGGAAACATCTTGAACATATCCAAGAACGGTGCCGATGCTGTTATAGCCGAGTTCAAGAGAGCGAGCGATGAAATCGTTGGCCACTCTATCGTACCGGACATGAGAGAAGAAGTAATAAGGGAGATGGCTCAACTTGCCTCTGGCATGAGAGACGAAACAGTACGCGGAGCGGCAAACTCGGTCGCTTCATTCGCCGATATGTCCAAGGGCCTTTCCAACTACCTTTCAAATATGAAAAAAGAAGCCGGCGATTTCTCTCTCGACAGGGTATCAACCGCGGCGAACGAAATCCCGGAGTATTTTTCAAGTCTGTCCGAAGAGGCAAGTTCTGCGATCAACAGCATCAGGAAGCTTTACAACCTCGACTGGCTGGACGAGACTTTCCGGGAGACGGCTGGGATGACCAGGAACATGTCGGGAATTCTCAGGGAGTTCCAAAGAGAGACCAACGGTATTTCAAGAGAGCTTGGAGAATTCATGCCAAACGGCGGCGATCTGACTGTCCCTAAGATCGAGAGAAAGAAGGAATATCACATCTTCCTTGACATAAAGAAGGAAGAGTACGCCGACAAAGACGAGCTCATCAGGAGAATCGCCAGGGAACTGGAACTGGCGGGTGAGATCTAATGCCATTTGTTGATGATAGATATGTAATCGAGGCCAGAGTCGGTTCGCAATACCTCCTTGTGGATTCTGTGCAGGGCAGCGAGAGAGCCGGGCTTTCCCCTTTCACCGGCTCTTTCCGCTGTCGTCTTTCAGATCCGTCGATTGTCTCCAAAGGCCAGACAGTCTTTCTTGAATTATGGAATGGAGCAAAAGATGATGGTGGTTCTTTCGTAGAGAGTATCGCGGAGGTCGAGATTGAGAGGGTTATAAAGACAACAAACTACATGAGCCATGTAACTATCGAAGCCGAATTCAAAGACAAGCTTGCCAGGTATCTCGAGCAAGAGAAAGATATCCTGATGTTCTCACTCAATCCGGGCTTGACTCCAGCCGGGATGGCTCAGGCCATATATCTGGGGACTCCTTACGAAGCCGATGTGTCGGCTATCATAGCGGTCGAGAACAACATTCGTGCCAGGGACTTTCAGATGAGCGGAACTCTCAGAGAGGCGACAATAAAGCTGGAGCGAATCATAGGAGCCAGGACTCTCGTCAATCACGCCACGAAAGAGGTCCGGTTTATTCCGAACTACTACGATAGCTCTGAAATGACTCTTTCGGACGTTATCGAGAAGGTAGAGATAGAAGCCGGAGATGTTTCCTCTGGTGTGAAATTGACCGGATTTCTCAATACCATCCCGCTTTCGAAGTCGCTTCTCAGATACTATAACCTTGTCGCTGAGTCCTGGTCAGTGCTGCTGCAAAAAGAGACATACACGAACGAAGGAAATCAGGAAAGAGTAAAATACACAGGCAAATGCAGGACCAGCGTTAGAATCTCCGAGGTTGACAAAATCGACTCGATTTCCTCTTTCAAATATGGATGGGACAACATCTCTACCGATCACATATACACCGAAACAGAGTTCGAAGCTCTGGCAGAAGAGCCTTCTGGCGATCCCACTTACGGGATCTACCTCGTGTGGAGCCCGGAGTCGAACGAAGTCTCGCTGTACCGGACGATAGAATTCGATTACCCTGCCGGATCCGCGTGGGACTGGGGAGAGTCTAGGACGCTCTGGACTATGAAGCAATACTGCGAAAAGTATCTGGGGCTCGGTTTCACGGGGAACACCTTCAGGTTTCCGATCGAGCTTCAGGTCGGTTCCGAACCAAGAGAGCAATTCAGCACTAACGAACCTGCATCGGCTCAGGCCGCGTTGAGGCTTGCAAACCTCCTTTATGCCAAGAAGAGATACCAGAAAGAGACGAGGGTCATGCTGGCCCCTTCGAGCTACATCCGTTCCGGAGGACAGGCGATACTTCAAGGGCGCACATACGTGATAGACTCGGTTTCTTTCTCTTCGCACCCGTTAGAAGTCACTCTGGGTCTGCTGGAGGCGATATGATGAGAAGGAACGACATAGAGAACATAGCCAGGATCCTGAGGAAAAGATCTCCCGTTAGAGTCGGGACGATCGTAGGCTTCGAAAACGATGGCAAGGTCGTTCAGATAAGATTCCATGACACAAAGCTGCCTGAGGGACAGTTCGAGAGAAAACTGGCCTGTGAAGGGATAATCGAAGGAAGCACCTTCACTCTTATACAGCCAAATTTTAGGAGGCCCGTCTCCGATCTCGCGGATGTAGAAAAAGAAGTCGGAGCGGGCAAACTCAAAGGCCTCACACTGCCGCTTGTAGGGGTTGAAACCTATCCCGAGGGTTCGGAGAACCCGGACTGCATTATTGGCCTTTTCGAATTGCCCGGAGGCTCAATATACAGAGAAGTCCTTGCTGAAGCGAGAAATGACATACTCATCCCCGGGTACGGTACCTTTCCAAGCCAGAAAGCGATCGGGGAAGATGAAATCAGACGGATCAAGCTTATACCATGGTTTGGGCCTCATCGCTTTGGCACTCTCTACAAGATCGCATCTGTTAATAATAAGAGCATGGACCACCTGACAAAAGAGGGGCTGCATAAAATTGGCCCGGCCTTTCTGGATAAAGTGAGATCCTTTGTAACTGCCTCGGATCATTATATAGAACCAGACATGGAAGTGTCGGAGATTGAGGACGGCATTTATGAGATAACCTCGATCCAAAATCCTTTCGATCTACCGAACACCTATAGACACTTGATTTACCATTCCGGAAAGACTGTCCTATTCTGCGAGGGAATAAG
>NZ_DAOSEH010000091.1:0-7901 GCF_035363035.1 Mesotoga sp.
TTATCTTCTCGCGCGGTACCCAGACATCCAGAAGCCCCAGAAGCACGAATATGGGAGGAATGACCGAGAGCATTTCAAGAAGGCTTGAACCGGTTATGCTTAAGGCTTTGAACCCTGTCTGATTGTCGATGAGTGTGAAGATAGCGACCACAACGGCCACGATAAGCGGAAAGATATATCTCCTGCACTTCATCTCAAGATCATTCCCATCAATCCGGCCACCAGGAAAGAGAAGCCGAAGGCGAAGGAATTTCTAAGAACAGTGAGTTTCGTTCCGAAATACTTTCTCTCGACCGGAAAGGTTACCACGCCAACCATCATTAGCGTGGAAATGAACAACGCGATCTGGGTTATCCCGGCTCCGTTGTTGAGCAGCATGGCGGCCATCGGGAAGGCCACAAAGCCCGGTATGAGCGTTATGGATCCAACCACCGAGGCGATCAGAAGCCCGAGAAACCCCGAGTTGTCTCCGAGCAAAGCCGATATAGTCCCGGGATCGAGCAGGGCGATCAAAAGCCCGACGAAGAGCATAATGGCGATGAGTTCCGGCAGTATCTTCTCGAAAGACTTCCAGGCCTTCTTCAAGGCGAGTAACGTCTTTTTGCGGCTGGCTATGAGTGAAATCAAGAGCAGAACACCGGTTATTATATAGATAACGATACTGTACATCTTCTATTCCTCGCCGGCTCGGGAATCGCCGGTCATCTCTCCTGCGATCTCGAGTATACGCAGTATCCTTTTGTCCGTGATGCTCAGTTCCTTTCTCGTGCCGTTCCTGGTCTCGGTGATGAGTCCGGAATCTACCAGAGCCTTCACATGGCGCGAGAGTGTGGTCTTGTCTATCGCAAAAAGCTCGTCGAGTTCGCACATGCACATAGTTGCTCTCGACAGCTGCTCGAGTATCTTCAAACGCCAGTTGCAGCTCAACGCCTTGAAAATCCTTACAGCCCTTCTGTCCATCTGGCACCTCCTGTCGAATTTCCAATCTCAAGAATAACTCAAGTTGCATTGTTGTGCAACAATGAAATTTTACACTCCGAGAAAACTTTCAAAATGTTATTCGGGTATCATATTCGCATATTCGAATATATGAATATTGTGGAGGAAAATATGTCGGAACAGAAGCTCGATATATTCAGCAAGTATCTCTCGATCTGGGTGGCAGTCGCGATGGTACTGGGGGCTCTGCTGGGCAACATTTTACCGGGGCTTGCCTATACGCTTGGGAACTGGCAGATAGCAAACGTGTCGATTCCGGTGGCTATTGTTCTTCTCTTCATGATGTTCCCGATAATGCTCAAGATAGAGTTCAGGGAGATCGTCAACGTCCGAAAAAACTCGAGGCCCCTGCTGGTAACGCTTATTGTCAACTGGGCGATAAAGCCGTTCACGATGGCGCTGATCTCCTGGATATTCATAAAAGTGATTTTCGGCCCTCTGATTTCCACCGGACTGGGAAATGAATATGTCGCGGGTATGATACTGCTCGGACTGGCTCCCTGCACGGCCATGGTGCTTGTGTGGACTTACCTTGCCGGCGGCAACATAAATTATGCGCTGGTTCAGGTGGCTATAAACGATCTTTTCATTCTCTTTCTCTTCGCCCCGATGGGAAAGCTTCTGATTGGCGTATCCACGGGATTTCCCGTGCCATTCTCCACGATCTTCTGGTCTGTCGTCTTCTATGTCGCTATCCCGCTTGTCCTGGCAGTTATGACACGACGCCTGGTGGTGAGGTCTAAGGGGGAGAGGTACCTGAATGAAAACCTCATTCCAAAATTCGATCCCTTCACGAAGGTCGGACTTTTACTTACACTCGTGCTGGTCTTCATGTTCCAGGGCAGAACCATAATCGACAACCCTCTCCACATTTTGCTGATAGCCCTTCCCTTGATGATACAGACCTATCTCATCTTCTACATAGGGTACTTCGCCGTAAAGCGTTTGAAGATAGATTATGCAGAAGCTGCGCCATCGACTTTTATAGGGGCATCCAACTTCTTCGAACTCTCGATAGCGGTGGCCCTCATACTCTTCGGTATGAATTCCGGCGCGGCACTCGCCACGGTCGTCGGGGTTCTGGTTGAAGTGCCTGTTATGCTTTCACTGGTGGCTATAATGAAGAAAAAGAGAAAACTTTTCGATTTCTCGAAGGGAGGAATGAAGTCTTGATAACTCTTGAAGTCGATCTCGTTGGAGTCCTGAAAAGCCTTTCCGACTCGACGAATCTGAAGATACTCGCGCTCATAAAACTATACGAAGAGCTATGTGTCTGTGAGTTCGAAGATCTTCTCGAATCGCCGCAACCAACCGTTTCCAGGCATCTGAAAGCGCTGACCGATTCCGGCTTGATCCGCGTGCGGAAAGATGGAAGATGGAGATACTACGGTCTGCAGGAGATCCCTTCTTTCGTCGAGGAGGTTATCGAACTGGCGGTGGAAACGTACGGAATCATCAGGAGAGAGCGACGCAAAAAATGTGGTGATTCAAAATGAGGTTAGCCTTCTTTTCGGATATACACGGAAATTTAGAAGCTCTCGAAGCCGTACTGGAGGACATGGAGAAAAGAGGCATCGACAGGTGTTACTGCCTTGGCGATCTCGTCGGTTACGGTCCGCGGGAGTATCTCTTTTGAAAATCACGCTGGGGGTGAAAAGTGAATTTGAAGAAGCTGGCCACATTTTCTTTACTGCTTTTCGTTGTCGTGAGCGTCGCCTATTTCGTGTACGATGAAATAAGGCTCAATTCCTTGGTTCAAAAGCCCGAAGCCGGTTCGACCGATTCCGGAGATACATCTCTGATCGAAGATTATGTAACTCTCTATTACTTCCACGGGACCATCCGTTGCCAGACCTGCCTGGATATGGAGTCCAATGCGAAAAAGGTTCTCGAGACCTATTTCTCCTCCCGGGTAGAGAACGGTACCCTGAGATGGCAGGTGGTGAATATAGATCTCCCGGAAAATTATCATTTTGTTGATGAGTATATCATCATGTACAACACCCTGGTGATTCAAAGCTACAAGAACAACGAAGCCGGTGAATGGAAAGAGCTCTGGAAGGCCTGGGATCTTTCCGAAAAAGAGGAAGAGTACATCCAGTACGTCCGGGACGAGGTAGCTTCCTTTCTGGAGGTGAACTGAATGGATGGTTTTATTCTCTCTCTCGCATCGGCGCTGTGGTTTGGAATATTGACCTCGATAAGCCCCTGTCCCCTCACCACCAATATAGCGGCCGTCTCCTTCATAAGTAGAAATATAGGCAGTCCCGCGAAATCTATGGCCGCCGGGATAGTTTACACGCTCGGCAGAGTCCTGACCTACGTCGTGATCGGCGCCATACTCGTATCGAGCCTGACCGCCGCGCCATGGCTATCGAGGATCCTTCAAAAATACATGGGCAAGTTGATCGGACCGATTATGATAATCGTGGGTATGTTTCTGCTCGAGATGCTCAGCTTCAAAAACCGTGGCAGAAATCTGGACAGCCGGTCTCAGGAAAGGATCAAAAGCAAGGGCATTTTTGGCGCCTTCGCCTTAGGCTCGCTTTTCGCCCTGACCTTCTGCCCGGTATCGGCGGCGCTGTTCTTCGGAAGCGTGATTCCCCTGGCTGTCGGCGAGCAGTCGAGACTGTTGATACCGGCCGTCTACGGCATCGGCACAGGGCTGCCCGTTATAATTGTCGCCTTTGGAATAGCCGTCGGCACGAAGCTGGTGGCCAGCATGTTCAAACGGATGAGTCAGTTCGAATACTGGGCCCGAACTGTCACGGGCACGGTTTTCATAATCTTGGGGATATACCTCAGCATAGAAAGGATATTCCTTTGATAAAGAACGATTGCCAGTCATTTCTAGCTAATTCATCTTCGGTCCGTTCGGTTATGTTGGAGGTACAGCTCAGAGGAGGAGCACAAAGCGGGCGTTTTTGCTTTCAATAGTCTTTGCCTTCGGCGCAGCGGTAACATTCACAGTTCTGGGAGTGACAGCATCTCTTGCCGGAAGACTGATTGGTACATCGACATCCTGGTGGTACATAGTCCTGGGTGTTCTGATGGTGGTCATGGCTTTGCAGACGTGGGGTCTTTTCGAAATAATTCTATCAAGCTACTTGATCTCCAAAAATACTAAGAGAGGTTTTTTCAGAGCATTCATTGCGGGTATTCTCGCAGTTTTAGGGTTCTTCCGTATGCTCGGTGGTCTAATCAAACGAACTATTCTCTTTTGGTGATGTTTGCTAGAAGCTGCAGTATTCTTCCTAGAAGTTCAGTCTGCTCTTGATCGAGCTCTCTCAGCACTTTCTCAAGATATTCACCATATTTCCCGGCAATGGCATTGAGAGCATTTCTTCCTTCACTCGATAAAGTGATGCAGCAAACCCTTCCATCTTTACTGGATTGCTCGCGCTTGATGTACTTCTTTGTCTGCAAACGGTTTACCAGTCGTGTCGCTCCGCTTTTTGTAAAATTTAAGGCTCTTCCAACCTCCTGGATCGACAGGTATTCACTCTCATCTATCTTTTTCAATGCCATGAATTCTACAAACGTCAGACCTCCACAGCGCTCTCCGTTGAATTCATGGTCTCCGAAGTGCCAGGCTATTTCCTGAATCAAATCACGTATATCATTTATTTGTCTTTCCATTCATTATTACCCCTTTGAGTATAGTTGATATTGTCAACCAATATTACATCGAAAAATAGTTGATAAAGTCAACTATAGTAATGTGAAATTTTTCCAGTTTTCTTTCGCCTCACGATGTACATGAAAATAACAGAGAAATGAATCTGACCTCATGACTTCTAAAAGAATCATGAAACGCTATAAAAGTTTTCTCAACCATGTGCAGGCCAGTTAGTGATGTTCTTGATCTTAATCTCCGCTCGAGTGAAGGGGTAAATATAGCTTTTGCTCTCCATGGAGACCAGATGGCTCTTCAAATTCCGACTAGAAAAACCGCGTACAGAAAATAGATCTTCCACCTACTTCCTGGTGACTATAAAGGAAATATATGAATTATACGGTAGCAATTTGCAGCTATTGTACGATAAACACGGAAATTTCCTTCAAAATTCCTGATAATACTTCCTATACGGCCAAAATTACGAGTACAATGATAGTGCATGCAAAATAATTAGAAAGTATATCGAGATATACTTCAGTAATTTGCTTGACTTTCTTCGAATTATTGTGATAAACTTCATATTACTTTGATATATATCCGGGAATAGGAAAATAATTTTGAGATAAAGAAATAATTCCCAAATAGTACCGGTCTATATTGATAAAAATAAGTCGTGATGAGAATTATTTTTAATAGGTAAACACGATTTAAGACGTTCTGTGGAACGACCACAGAACTAACTGCAAAAGGGGGCGAAACAAATTGAGTAAGAAAGTTCTGGTACTGCTACTTGCAAGCGCCTTGGCGTTCGGTGGTCTGCTGTTGGCCGTCGAGAAAGGCGCAATTTCCGACATCATTTACTTCAATGTGAAGATGTCTCAGGAGCTCGGTCTTAAGGACGTTTCCGAAGGTTTGACAGACATCTTCATGGAAGGCGTCTCGGCACCAACGCTTATGGGTATGGATCAGGCTACACGCGAGAAGCTCGATATCTACGCCGTTCCCTCGCTGACCTACTCCCTGTTCATCAATCCGTACCCAAACAAGGCCCCTTACTTCGCTAACATCGCGGGTAAGGATTTCTTCAACGTTATGGCCATCAACGAGATCAGATTCGCTCTCAACGATCTGATCAACAGACAGTACATAGTCGACGAGATCCTCGGCGGAGCCGGTGGTCCAATGATCTCGATGGCTACACCAGGACAACCCGGCACTTACAGGTACGGTCTGGTAGCCAATAAGCTCGGATTAAGTTTCGAGGGAAACGAATCGAGGGCTCTGGAAGCCATCGTCAAGGCTCTTGAGAATGCCTCGAAGCTTTCCGAGAACCAGGGAAGACTGACCCGGAAAGATGGAAAGTGGTACTTCGACAACGAGCCGGTACTTGTGAAATTCGTTATAAGGGCCGACGACCCCAACGTCAGGGTCAAACTTGGCGAATACGTCGCCCTGCAGCTTGAAAAGGCCGGAATTACCGTGGAAAGACTTGTCTGGGAAAGAACAAAGGCTAGCAACACTGTTTACGGAACAGATCCAGCCGAAATGCAGTGGAACCTCTACACCGAAGCATGGTCGGCCGGCGCGACGAGAGCCTTCTGGGAACACATAGCCAGACAGATGTACTCCACCGGTGGAACTTATATGCCCGGACGTGGAAACGCCGATTTCTGGAATTTCAGCAACTTCGAACTAGACGACCTCATAGAAAAGGCTTATACAGGCAACTTCCTCACAGAAGAGGAGTACTGGGATCTCTCCCTCACAGCCGTCGAGATGGGTCTCAAAGACGCCGTAAGACTTTACGTCTGTTATCAGGAAGCCTACTTCACCGCCAACAAAGCGAGAATGGTCGACAGATTCGCCTACGGTCTTGGCGACGGTCTTAACGACTGGTCTCTTAAAACCGCTCTTACTCAGGATAGGGTTCTCTTCGTCACACAGTTCTCCTCGATAGGTTCTCTGTTCATGTCTTCCTGGGATCCGATCGGTCCTGACGGAATGAGCGACACTTACACTTCCAACGTAGTCACGATCCTCTCCGATCCGAGTTCTTTCGAAAGCCCGGCCTCTGCGATCCATACTCCATACAGAGTGAGCTGGAAAGCAGAAGACATAATCACGAAAGTCGAAAGAAATGCCGAGGGTATCGTGGTAGGGACGATCGACGTTCCGGAAAACGCCATAAGGTTCGACAGTGCAACAAAGCAGTGGAAAGAAGTCGGTCCCGGCGTGAAGGCGATGTCGACCGGTACGTACACACTGCTCGGTGGAAAGATGCACAACGGTCAGCCGATAACCGTGAACGATTATCTCTACGCTTACGCATTCACCGACGAATGGATGAGCAAAGACGGAGAAAACGACAAGTACTACGAAGCATCCTATGAGAACTATATGAGAAGCGGGCAAGATACGATTCTTGGCTGGGTTGTGAATGACGACAACACTATCACCACCTACTTCAATTACAACTTCCCGGCCAGCGTGGACAGAACCGCTCAGTGGGGCGCTCCATCGCTCGGCGTTCACAGACAGCCGTTCGTAATCGTTTCCTGGGAAATATACGAAGCCCTCGCAGAAATTGTCGCCATTGGAAGCAGCTCAGGAACGGTTTATGCCTTCAGAAACGACTCTGCGATAACCGAAGTCGATGTCCTGGTACCGAACCATGTAAAGGATATAAGAGCCAAACTGGTCGAACTAAGGGATAAGGGGCATGTACCTAACTCTCTGAAGGGACTCATAACTGCCGAAGATGCGAAAACCAGATACCAGGCAGCCATTGACTTCATCGACAGGTACGGGCACGCCTTCATCAGTAACGGACCGTACTACCTTTCCAAATACGATTCTACGGCTAACTACGCTGAATGTAGAGCCTTCAGGGATCCTTCGTACCCGTACGAATCCACTTACTGGAAGGAGTACCTGAAAACCGTGAGATTGTCGATAGATTCCATAGACATCCCCGCGATAATAATGAAGGGAATGGACACGACTGTTCTGGTGAATGTTTCGGAAGTTGCGTATCCTTCCGAAGAGGTCTCCAAAGCTTCCAAAGGATCGGTCGTAGTGACGATCATCACACCGGACGGAGAGATCAACTTCAACGCCGAACTGAAGGAAGAGGGCGTCTTCGAGACGGTCATCAAGGCTGAATTGCTCGAAGGACTCGAGGCCGGTTCTTACAACGTACTCGCCATTGCTTCGCTGGAAGGTGCTGTACCGGCTTCATCGGTCACTTCCACCATAATCTACTGATAATACACGACGGCATCCC
>NZ_DAOSEH010000092.1:0-7888 GCF_035363035.1 Mesotoga sp.
TGGAGACTAAGGAGGAGCAAGAATTGAGAAGGTTCAGGGTTAGGGTTAATGGAAAGGAATACGACGTAGAAATCGAAGAAGTATCTTCGCAGACACAAGTTCAACAGACGGTGAGCGAAGCTCCGGAGACACCTGTAGCTGCCAGAAAAACGGAACCCGTGAAAAAGGTCGAAGAAGTGAAAAGATCCGAACCGGAGGTCGATGAGAGACCTTCTCAATCGGGCGACAACGGAGGGACTAACGTTGTCTCGCCGATGTCTGGAACGATCCTCGAGGTTTTTGTCTCCGTTGGAGACAGCGTGAGCGTCGGCCAGAAACTGTTAATACTGGAGGCCATGAAAATGGAGAACAGCATCCTGGCGGAGAGTTCCGGAATGGTCCAGCAGGTGAAGGTCCGCAAGGGCGACAATATAGATGCCGGAGAGACTATGATAGTTCTCGGATCATAAAGGCGGATTCTTCCGCCTTTATGATCCGAAAAGTCTTTCCGTTATGATCGATATGAAGTTTCCAGATGACAGGGAACTGGTAACTCTGTCAAGAATTCTTTCATTAAAGGTTTTCGGGGTCTTTCCCGATATACCTTTTTCGTTCAATTCGAGACTAAAAAGAGTTCTCGGCAGGCTTGTTTATCTGAAGGCTGCCGGTCGTTACAAGCCGTTGAGAATAGAAATAGCCTCCTCGATTTACGCGAACGAAGAGCTTCTCAAAGGCACAATACTTCACGAGCTCTCGCATTATTATCTCATGATAAATGGAAGAGACTTCTCGCATTCTTCGCAAGACTTCAAAAAACTCTCCAGTGAACTGGGCTTCGATATAAGAGTACCCGCAAAAGTCGAATCTTCCAGAGGATCGGAAAATAGTTGATTTTTCCGGAAATCATCTGCTATAATTATTTATACCATTTGGTATAAATAATTATAACGGTGATAGGAATATGACTCAAAAGAGGCTATCCAAAGCACTTGTATATTACAATGAAGAATATTTCATACCTATAAGGTTCAGTTATGATGGTATAAAAATTTTTATAAAGACCATTACTTCGAACTGGATAGAATCTGCGGGCAGAGAGAGAATACACCACTTCTCGGTCCTCACCAACCTGGGAGCCTACAGTCTGGAGTTCCACGAAACACTGAAAAAATGGTACTGTCGTCCATTGGAGAACTGTTAAAATGACGGGCATAGAATACATTGCTCACATAGATATGGACGCTTTCTTCGCGAGTGTAGAGCAAGCGGCCAACCCCTGCTTGAAAGGACGCCCTATCGCCGTCACCGGAATCGGTAAACGCCATTCGGTAGTTACTTCGGCCAGTTACGAAGCTAAAAGATTCGGTGTGAGATCAGGAATGCCCTTCTTTCAGGCCGTTAAGCTCTGTCCCGATTTGATGGCAGTCAAGGTGCAATCAAGGAAGTACGAATATGTTTCCAGAGAAATCATGAAAATGCTCACCAGCGTTTCCCCGAGAATAATGGTGACAAGTATAGATGAGGCTTACGTCGACCTAGGTTTCTACACAAGGCTCGAGGAGGCTCTGGAGAGTTTCATAAAGTTCAAACACGATTTGAAAGAGAGTTTCGGGATAACGGCCTCTGTGGGGGTTACTGTCAATCCAGTGCTTTCCAAAATCGCGAGCGATTATTTGAAGCCGAACGGTTTTGTAGTCGTGAAGAAAGGTCTAGAAAGGACTTTTCTGAAGCAGATACCTCTTGGCGACGTCCCGGGCATCGGGAAGCATACACTGATCAAACTGGAATCGATGGGTTACAAAACGGTCGGAGAAGTTCTCGAGGAGTTCGAAAGAAATCCCATAAAGCTCTACACCGCTTTCGGGAATAGCTTTTTGGGACTAATTCAGAGTCTCTCAAAAAATAGTTTTTCTCGGGAGATTTTTTTCAGAGAGGAACCACCCAAATCCATAAGCCATTCCATGACTCTTTCTGTGGATATCACCGATCGGGAACTGGTGATGAGGGTAGCCAACTTCCTGGCCGCCAGAGTTGTTTACAGACTTGGGAGATGTTCTATGGAAAGTGCGGGACTCACTGTTCATCTGAAGTACTCCGACGGAAAGTTGCGCAGACTTTCGAAAAGACTCGGTTCCACGATCTCCTCCATAAAGGATATGACCGAAATCCTGCCGTGGATGATCGAATCCATCTGGAAGGGTGAGGCCATCAGGGCCGTCGGCATTACCTGCTGGAACCTCACCGAAAAGAAGAACGGAGAGCAACTCTCACTCTTCGAAGCGAAGAGAAACCCGCTGGAAACGGCGCTGGAGATCGAAAAAAAGTTTGGAGAGTATTCGATCTTTCCCGGCAATATACTATTCCTTCCCGGAATCAGAAGAGTCGAGAAACCTTCCGATCTCCATTACCAGGGCTTCTGCCGTCGCCAGGTTAGTTGCTAAAGGTTTGTTGTGAACATCGCAGACTCTGAGCAGGGCGGTCACGTCCGGTTCGTGGGGCTGTGCCGTGAGAGGATCTCTCAGAAAGATAACGAAATCTATCTCGTCGTTGGCAATTAAAGAACCGATCTGAAGATCTCCGCCGAGTGGACCGGATTTGAAGGAAGTCAGCTCTAGTTTGACTTTCTCTTTCAGAAGGTTTCCGGTCGTACTGGTGGCGAAGAGCCGGCAGTTTTTGAAGATATCCAGATGTTCTCTGACGAACATTATGAGATCGATTTTCTTTTTATCGTGGGCTATGAGGGCAACTCTTGGAATCCTGCTCATAATTACCTCCTTTGATTTCCTGAAAAGATGATACCACAACGCGACCCTTAGCGACCGGGAGGCAGATCGAGTTATCGAGTTGTTGAATCGAGGTGACCTTTGTCTTTATCTTTTAACGAAGTCATCCTTTATGGCATAGCCACGTCCGATCCTGTATCTACAGAGCGCGGCGGCTTTTTCAATATAGGGGTGAAGAGATTCTCTAAAGTCGGGGAGGTTCTGGAGATATTCGAGGTTCGTTTCTTGAAGAAGAGCGCCGGGAGGGTGGTCACGGAAATACATGCCGGCAGCCTCCTCCTCCTGAAGGGAGCACTGAGAATTTATAAAAGGACCCACCACATCGACCTCGAAGATTTCGTCGTTACCACCGATCTCTTCGACAGAGACCTGGGTATAGAGATACCCAGAATAGTCACCAAGCTCGGGAGAGATTACTTCTGAAAGGTTTCGTAGAAGCTCTTTCTGAGATCGGAAAACAACTGCTTGTCGGCTTTCATCTGCAGATCCAAAAATTCGATATACAGATACTCCTTCTCCAGTCTGTCGGTTATCTTCAAGAACTCGAGGTTCGGAAAATAACCCTCCCTTCTCTTCAACGAAAGATATATGTGCATGAGGTTGGGGAGGTAACCGCCGCCGCCGAGAAGACCGAGTATCCTCATTCTGGATTCCGAAGGGAGTATTTTGTAAATACTTCTATCGGAAAGAGTTTCGACTTCCCAGCTGAAATTGGATTGCTCCATGAGACCCCTGAAAAACTGTCCCAGCAGGTTCTCGATCAGTCCCGTTTCATAACTCCAGCGGTACTGCTTCCATGGAACTCCCTCTACGATACTGAAGATAACCTCTTCCCTCATAAGGTATACGAAAGCTATTTCACTCATTTCTTCCGGCTCGAGAAACTCAATGTACAGATCCTCGCCCCCGCTCAGCATTAAACGGGCACCGACCAGAATATCTCGATAACTCGAACCATCGCCGTCGGAATCGATGATATGAAACTCCATCTTGACGCGTGCATCTATGTCGCCGCTTTCAACTATCTCCCTTATGAAGAGTGTCAGATCGTTGTATTCTTCGGTCGAAAAGGCGTACAGGGAAATGAGCACAAAGAGAAAAACCAGGATTCGCTTCAATCGCTTTCACCTCGGCACATTATAACATGTCAATCGGGGGTAAAAATGATAAGATCTTTATGAGGTGATACTTTGAAAGTTGCATTTCCAGCGCAGATGAGAAGAATAGACGGACTGATCATCGAAAGAGGGGTTCCCTCTATGTTGCTCATGGAAAATGCTTCGAGGAGCGTACTCGAGGAAGTTCTGAAATACCTCTCGGTCAAGGAGGTTGCGATACTTTGCGGTGGAGGTAACAACGGCGGGGACGGTTACGCGGTGGGGAGGTTGCTGCTGAACGCCGGAAAGACTGTCTCTGTAATCGAATGCTATCGTCCTTCCACGCCCGATACGATCTTCAACGCTTCTCTCTTCGTCTCTTTAGGAGGAAGGATACACCGATTCGAAGAGGGTACGGCAGAGAGCCTCCTTTCGCGTGCCGATATGATAATAGACTCCGTATTCGGGACGGGCTTTCACGGAGAGTTGCAGGGAAAAGTCGCCGAATTGGTAGAGTACGGCAACGGACTGAAATCCATAAAGCTGGCGGTGGATATTCCCTCCGGAGTTTCCGGCTTCGATGGAAGCGTTCGAGGAGTGGCTTTCAGGGCCGATAAAACTGTGACTTTCGGAGCCGGGAAGGTAGGTCATTACCTTCATCCCGGGCGCGATTACTGCGGCGAGGTGGTTGTGAGGAGCGAAGGCTTCTCCAGAGAGATCCTCGACGGACAACTCGATTCGTCGGTCATAGATGAGGAGCTGGTTCTGAAACTCCTCCCGGAACGTCCCGTCGATAGTCATAAGGGCACGTACGGGAGCGTGCTGGTTGTGGGCGGAAGTGAAATCTACACGGGTGCACCCTTCCTGAGTGCTCTCGGCGCCCTGAGATCGGGCTGCGGCATCATCTACACCTACACTCCCCCGGGAGCGGCCGTGGTTATACGTAACAACCTTCCCGAAGCAATTGCGGTAGTCGGCAAGGGGTCGCACATATTTCGCGACGATCTCGATGCGATAGTCGAACTCGCGAAAAAGGCCGATTCTATCGTTATTGGTCCGGGAATCGGAAGAGATGAAGAGACGGTAGAAACCGTTCTGGAGTTGATCAAGATCTTCTCAAAAAGCCGGATGGTCCTGGATGCCGATGGTCTGTATGCTCTCTCGAAGGATTTGACGGTACTATCGCACACGGAGGACATCCTCCTGACCCCCCACCCCGGCGAGTTCAGGCGTCTGGGCGGAGGCGAAACCGGTCTAAAATCTCTGATGGATTTCTGCGAGAAATTCCGGTGTAGAGTTATCTTGAAGGGATCGAGTTCCGTTTTGTGCAACCCCGACGGAAAGTTGAGCATAAACATCGCCGGCACGACCGGACTCGCGAAGGGCGGCAGCGGCGATCTTTTGAGCGGTACGATTGGAAGTTTTGCGGCTCAGACCGGAGATCTCGAAAGAGCCGCCATTCTTGGGATGTATTTCATGGGGAAAGCGGCGGAATTGAGCGATGAATCTGACGCGTCGAATACCGCTTCCAGTATCGGGAAAGAATACTCCCGGGTATTTTCCTGTCTGGTTGAAGGAGCAAGGGGAGAGAAACATGGAATTGGGACATGAAGTATCTCAGAAGCTCGAACAGAGGCAAGGCTTATCCTTAAGATCTCAGCAGGCCCTGAAGTTGCTGCAGTTGAACTCTCAGGAAATAACCGCGGAGCTGGAGGAGATAGTGCAGGCCAATCCTCTGCTCGAGATCAAGAGGGACGATTACGATCTCATCGAAGACAGTGAGGATAAAGAAAGAAGAAACGAAGACGAAGAGAACGTTGAGGATGGAGATCTCTACTCTCAGCCGATACAGTATTCGGTTTACATGAGAGAAGAGAGTTCAGACAGAGAAGGCTGGGACTTCGACAGGCTCGAGGCGCAACAACCTACTTTCAGAGAGATACTCAAGGATTTTGCTTACTACGTTCTCGACGATCGACAGTACGGTCTTTTCGAAACGCTCCTGGATAACATGGACGACTACGGTCTCCTCAGCAGGGATCTCGAAGCGGTATCAAAGGAGGGTAACTGCAGTCTGGAGGAACTCGACTCGATTATAGGGGTACTCAGGGAGAGCGGTTTCGATGGTGTCTTCGCCAGGGACAGGGAGGAATTGAGCGAACTGATGGACGGGGGGCTTTACCCCTCCTCGGGCTACAGCGACGGAACTTATGTCCGGTATGTCGAGCCCGATCTGTACATCGAATTTTTCGACGAGAAATTCATGGTGACCGTCAGGGACTGTTCACTGATTCTCAACATCGAGGATTCTTACAGAGAGATCCTTGAAAACGGTGAGAAGAGCGCCAGGGATTATTTAGAAGATAAGCTTGAAGAGGCCCAGTTCTTTGTCAGCGCTCTCGAGAGGAGAAAGACAACGCTTCTGGCCATAGGAAACGAAATAGTGATGAGAAACGCTGTCTTTCTCCTCAACCGGGGAGATAAGATAAGACCGCTCAAGATGAACGAAATTGCCGACAAACTCGGCGTTGTGGTGTCAACCGTAAGCCGCGCCGTGAAGGGTAAATTCATCCAGACACCCGCAGGCACTTTTCCTTTGAGGTATTTCTTTGGAAACCTCCAGGAGAAGGAACAGGCTCTGGAGATCATAGCGGAGATCGTAAGAAATAACGAAGAGATCTCAGATTCCCGGCTGGTTAACGAGTTGAACAACAGGGGGATATCGATCGCCAGACGCACCGTGAACAAGTATCGTAACCTTCTGGGCCTCGGAAAGGACAGCCAGTCTTGAAGGCCGGACTCTTTCTGGGAGGTCAGTACCCTTCCTCGAATGATTATTACTCGAGAAGGATTTCGAAGATGGGTGTGATAGTCGCCGCCGATTCTGGCGCCGAAAAACTCCGCGAACTCGAGAGACCGCCGGAGATACTGGTGGGAGACATGGATTCGATATCTCCCGCGACTCTCGACTGGTGCAAAAAAAGTGGCGCCCAGATCCTGATCTTTCCGCCGGAGAAGGACGATACGGACACGACTCTGGCCATAAAGACCCTTTACGAAAGGGGTGCGCTCGATGTCGATATCTTCGGTGCATCGGGAAGACGTGAGGATCACTTCCTGGCGACGCTTTTCTCTATCTACGGCGCCGATACCGGCATGAAACTCCTCATAACCGAGGAGAACTTCCAGGCCGGTCTCATGAAGGATGGTGATTCCTGCACGATCATGGAAGCTATCGAGGGCGAAACCTGGTCTTTTCTACCTTTCGGTGGTGGCCTTCCGGTCGTGACTCTGGAGGGATTCAAGTATCCTCTAAAAGGGCAGACTCTCGATTACACAAGGCCGCTCGGGGTTTCAAACGTGGCCACGGGACCTCTGGTTAAAGTGCTGTGCAGAGGAGGTGCGCTTATCTATTTCAGATGGTTAAAAGAATTCTGATACTGTCCGATACACACGGGGCTTTTGAAATAACAAAAGCGATCATCGATAAATTCGGACCTTTCGAAATGATCCTCCACTGCGGAGATTATCTCTACCACGGTCCGCGCAATCCAATTCCCGCCGATTACGACCCTATTTCCCTTTCGACGCTCTTCAAAGATATGGGGGATCGACTGGTGGGTGTTAAGGGGAATTGCGATAGCGAAATAGATCTGACTTTGATCGGTAAAGACAGACTTCCAGACTCGAGAGTCGTACATATAAACGGGCTCGACATTTACATGTACCACGGGCACAGAAAGGAGAGTTTTCCCTTCGAAAGGGGATTAGTGATCAGCGGCCATACCCATTTGCGGAGACTGGTGAGAGAAGGCTCCCTGCTTTTGCTCAATCCGGGAAGCCCTTCACTTCCAAAGGACGCCTCTCCCGGTTCTTTCGGTACAATTGACTTCAAAAAAAGAGAGATCTCCGTTTTCAATCTCACCGGAGCCAGGTCGGAAGGCGAAACTTTCTGACTCTCTGCGACGGCTTTAGAAAAACATGTTACAGAAGCCATGATATAATAAGTATCTGGGTGAGGTATTATGT
>NZ_DAOSEH010000093.1:0-7867 GCF_035363035.1 Mesotoga sp.
CATCGTCGAGGCCTTCGTCGATGTGAAGAAGATCTTCAAATCGCTGATAGGGATTACGCTGGACAGTGCGATCTTCTATCAGCAAACCTTTCTGGAGAACGGTAAGATGGTTCACGCTCTCCGGTTTTACTGAGGTGATTGTATGTCCATTTTCGATAAGATTTTCGATAAGAACAAAATGCTTCTTAAAAAGTATTCGAAGGTAGTCGATAAGATAAACTCCCTGGAGCCTTCGGTTAGTAAACTTCCTCAAGAGGAGTTCTTGAAAAGGACCGAAGAGCTGAAGAAAGCGGCCGAAAGCGGTCCTCTGGAGGACTTGATACCCGAGGCCTTCGCGCTGGTGAGGGAAGCGGCGAAGAGGACCACCGGTATGAGGGCCTTCGACGTGCAGCTTATGGGAGCCATGGCCCTGAACGAAGGCAAGATAGCCGAGATGAAGACCGGCGAGGGAAAGACCCTTGTCGCGACCATGCCGCTGTATCTGAACGCCCTTACAGGAAAGGGCTGTCACCTGGCAACCGTGAACGACTACCTGGCGAAGAGAGACGCCGGCTGGATGGGACCCGTGTACGAATATCTCGGGATGAAGGCCGGCTTCATACAGGCCAGCATGGATCCGGTCACCCGGAAGGAAGCCTACAATTGCGACATTACCTACGGCACGGCCAACGAGTTCGGTTTCGACTATCTCAGGGACAACCTGGTCTATTCGCTCGAGAACAAAGCTCAGCGCGGCCACAACTTCGTTATCGTGGACGAGGCCGACTCAATATTGATAGACGAGGCGAGAACGCCTTTGATAATCTCCGGACCGGCCGAAGACTCGTCCAGTCTCTACCGGCAGTTCGCCTTCTTCGCCAAGAGGTTTCAACAGGAAAAGGACTTTCTGGTCGACGAGAAAGACAGGACCGTCACCCTCACCGATGAAGGTATAGCCAAGGCCGAGAAATTGCTGCAGATAGACAACCTGTACGATCCGAGCAACTACGACTACCTCTTCCATCTGCTCAACGCCCTCAAGGCCATGACCCTGTACAGAAAAGAGGTCGATTATCTCGTGAGTCAAGAGGGAGAGGTCGTGATAGTGGATGAGTTCACGGGGAGACTCCTTCAGGGCAGAAGATACTCGGAGGGCCTACACCAGGCGATAGAAGCGAAGGAAAACGTTCAGATAAGACAGGAATCGATCACTTTCGCTACGATCACTTTCCAGAATTACTTCAAACTGTACGAGAAGGTCTCGGGAATGACCGGGACGGCCGCAACCGAAGAGTCGGAATTCATATCCATGTACAACACGCCGGTGGCAGTCGTTCCCACCAACCGCGAAGTTGTGAGAGGGGACAAGGAAGATCTGATCTACAAATCCCGTGAAGAAAAGGACGAAGCCATAATAGAGGAGATCGTAAGGAGATACGAAAAGGGTCAGCCCGTACTGGTAGGGACCACCTCCATAGAGAAGAGCGAACAGTTGAGCAATTTACTTCAGAAGAAAGGCGTGGCCCACGAAGTTCTCAACGCGAAGTATCACGAGCGCGAAGCCGAAATAGTCGCCAAGGCCGGTCAGGCCAAAACCGTCACCATAGCCACGAACATGGCCGGTAGAGGAACCGACATCAAGCTTGGCGAGGGAGTCGTGGATCTCGGAGGCCTCTTCGTGCTCGGAACTGAGCGCCATGAGAGCAGGAGGATAGACAACCAGCTCGTGGGCAGGTCTGGCAGACAGGGAGACCCCGGAGAATCCAGGTTCTATCTTTCGACGGAAGACGATCTGCTCAGGTTGTTCGGCGGGGAGAGAATGCAGTCGATAATGACGACCCTGAAGATCGAAAGGGGACAGCCCATCGAGCATCCGCTGCTCAGCAGAATCATATCCTCTTCACAGAAGAAGATCGAAGGGATACACTTCGAAATTAGAAAAAGGCTGTTTGAGCTCGACTCGGTCATGGACCAGCAGAGAAGCGCGATTTACGCCCACAGAGACTGGGTTTTGAAGGGCGAAGAACTGGATTCGAACATCTCTGAGATAATTCGCGACGTAGTTGAAAGAAGGCTCGATGGATTGCAGGAGATGCCGTCCAGAGAGGAGATCAGAAACTCCTTCGCCTTTCTGCCGCCCGATTCTCTGGCCCGCCTGAGCGAGTCGAAAACCGTCCAGGAATTGAAAGAGTCGGCCATAAAAAGCCTCGAAGATACTTACCAGGAGAAGAAGAAGTCCTTCGGCGAGGAGTTCCCCCAGGTCATGAAATACATAATGCTGAGGATGATAGACGAAAGGTGGCGCAGACACCTGGAAGCCGTAGACCACCTTAAGGATTCGGTGGGATTGAGAGCTTACGGCCAGAAAGATCCCGTGGTAGAATTCAAAAAGGAATCTTACGAGCTTTTCCAGCAATTGACGGATTCTCTTTACGACGATATAGCGAGCGCCATCGTCAGAATAGTGAAGGTCGATAGCGACAAGGCCCAGCAAAAAGCCGACAAGGAATTCAAGAACCTTCAGGCCGTACACTCGGAGTTCGGTACCGCCGATAAGAAATCCGATTCTACCGGAAAAAAGAAGGGCACCAAAAGGTTCAAGGTTAAGCGCTAGTACGGAGGTGTAATTTGATAAGTTACGAAATAAACTCAAAGATTCAGGAATTGAGAGACAAGTTCGACTCGATAAAGGGAACGCTTGATCTGGAGAGAATGAAGGAAAAGCTGAGGGAAATCGAGAACAAAATGAGCGATCCATCAATATGGAGCGATAAAAGGCAGGCCTCCCAGCTTGGAAAGGAAGCTCAGTCTTTCAGAAACACTCTTGAATTGTTGAAAGACGTGGAGGGTGAATTCGAAAATATCGATATCGCCGTTGAACTGGCCTCGGAAGATGAGAGCTACATCCACCACGTGGAGGAACTTGTCGCCCTAGCTTCGAGAAAAGTTAGAGAATTTGAACTAACCATTCTCCTCAACGGTAAGTACGACAACAACAACTGTTTTATATCGATCCATCCTGGAGCTGGTGGAACCGAGTCTCAGGATTGGGCTTCGATGTTGATGCGCATGTACACAAGATGGGCCGAAGCGAACAGATACAAAGTCACGATCGTCGATGAACTGCCCGGAGACGAGGCCGGTATAAAGAGCGTGACTCTGAACTTTGCCGGACCTTACGCCTATGGGAAGTTGAAGTTCGAGGCGGGAGTTCACCGATTGGTCAGGATATCCCCGTTCGACGCCAACCACAGGAGGCACACCTCTTTTGCGTCCGTCAGCGTCTTTCCCGAAATGGAGGAAATCCCGGAGATCGATATAAGGCCCGAAGAACTCAAGATAGACACTTACCGCTCGGGTGGCGCGGGAGGTCAACATGTTAACAAAACCGATTCCGCCGTTCGAATAACTCATCTGCCTACGGGTATAGTGGTCGCCTGTCAGACGGAGAGGTCCCAACACCAGAACAAGGCCAACGCCATGAAAATGCTTTACGCCAAGCTTTTCGAAATCGAACTCGAGAAAAAGAGGAACGAAAAGCTAAAGCTAATGGGCGATCAGAAAGATATTTCCTGGGGCAACCAGATAAGATCCTACGTGTTCCAGCCCTACACTATGGTGAAAGATCACAGGACGGAAATAGAGACGGGAGACATTCAATCGGTCATGGATGGCGATATAGAAGAGTTCATCGAAAAAGAGTTGCTCTTCTTCTCTGCGATAGAGAAATCTCTTGAATAAATTTTTCGAAATGTTTGACATTGCCCATAAAAAAGTGGTATGATTACCTCAAGCGGAGTGAATTAGTTGTCAAGGCAATATGACGAACACCACAGGAGCGTAATGATTCACGAAGCGCTCCATTATTTGCTTTCTAAGCAAGAAGGCGGTCTTTATTTTGATTGTACCGCTGGAGAAGGTGGCCATATCAGAGCTATTCTTGAGGCCACCAAAGGTCTATCTAGAGTCGTAGGGCTCGATGTGGACCGGGAGGTTCTGGAGTTAGCGGAGCGGAACCTGAAAGATTATCAGGGATGCTTCCAGCTCTTCAATCTATCTTATGCTAATTTTGAAATTGTGTTGCGACAGCTCGGTGTTACCAAGGTTGATGGTTTTTTACTGGATGTGGGAGTCTCTACCTTTCAGTTGAAGTCTCTGGGAAGGGGTTTTTCCTACGATATCGACGAACCGCTGGATATGCGTATGGATCTTTCAAGAGAACTTACAGCTGAGCGAGTCGTGAACGGCTACAGTGAGAAGGACCTCGCGAGGATAATTTTCGAGTACGGTGAGGAACAGAGGTTTGCGAGGAAGATCGCACGAAGCATCATCTCAAGAAGACCGTTATATTCCACTAAAGATCTCGTAGAGGCTATCAAGAAGGCGATACCACCGGCCGAGAGGTACAAAAGAAAGAGTCATTTCGCAACCCGCACTTTTCAGGCTATTCGGATTGAAGTGAACGATGAGCTGGAAAACATCGAGAAGGCACTGAGGGCAATTCCCTGTTATCTTAATCCAGGCGGTCGTGTTGTAATTATTTCTTTTCATTCTCTGGAAGACGGTATAGCTAAAAGGGTGTTTAGAGAAAAGATGGACATTGAGTTGAAGATACTTACGAAGAAACCCCTATTGCCGTCTAAAGATGAGATTGATCTCAATCTACGGGCAAGAAGCGCAAGATTGAGGGCAGCGGAGCGGATTTGAAGGGAGGAACATCTCGTGCAATCTATTACAGCGAAGCGGAAGCCACTGGTACATGAAAACGAACAGGCCTTGGTTAGCAGTGACGCAAAGGGTTTGTTTGGTTTTTTGCAGGTTCTGATTATCTTTCTTTCCCTGGCAGTTTCAGTCACTCTTCCATTCTATTTCGGCAATGAGGCCGATAAGATCTCTGAGTTGGTAAGACAAAAAGAACAGAACCTTGCGGTCATGGAATCTCGCCTGGAGAACGTAGTGCGAGAAATTTCTTATTTGGAGACTGTCGTAGGGATAAGGGCTGAAAAGTAGTTTTCTGTGAGGTGGATCTTAAATTCGAAATCTCACTAACAGAGTTTTTCTTTTGTACATAATTCTTGTGCTCTGCGTGGCGGTATTCGCTGTAAGAGCCGGTTATTTTTCGCTTTTCACCGAACCGGACATACCGGTCGTTGTCGGCATCAACCGTATCCCATCTTTAAGGGGATCGATTTATGATTCCGATGGGAAGTTGCTAGCGAGTGATTCGATCATCTACGAAGCCTGGCTGGATCTGGGTTATCTAAGGTTGTCGACTTCTACCGAACAGATAGAAAAGGTTTTGCGAAACATCGAAATCGCTTTCGGAATATCCTACCAATCTCTTGAAGAGAACCTTCACGGCACCAGGAGCTTCATGCTTCTCGGAACCTCTCCGACCAACGAGGAGATGATGAGAAAGATCACCCCCCTCACCAAGAGGTATATATCTCTGGAGATGCAGAGAGAGAGATTGACCTTCAAAGAGTACGGTCTCGACAGGATAATAGGCTCTCTGGATAAAGGCGGGGAACCCCTTAACGGGCTCGAGTTGCAGTACGACGAGATTCTTTCCGGAAAGAAAGACGGATTGATCAGACGGACTTTAACGGGCGCGAAGAGAGAAGAACCGACCAACGGGAGCGACATTTATCTCTCCATAGATATAGATCTCCAGAGAATGGTTTACGAAGAGCTCAAAAAAACCGTCGAAAAAAATATGGCCGATGGAGGGCTTGCCATACTTCTCGATAGCAAGACCGGCAAAGTACTCTCCTACGCCGGAACATACAACTGGGATCTCGGCTTGATGGGAATTTTCGAACCGGGATCGACCATTAAACCTCTGATCTATTCGCTTGCCCTCACAGTGGGAGCCATCAACGAAGAGATGACTTTCAGCTGCGACGGGAGGATACAACCGGTCCCTGGACTGAACATAGTCATACGCGACGTCGAAGGTGAAAGACACGGTGTCCAGACCTTCAGGGAGGCGATTATAAACTCCTGCAACGTGGCGACCGTGCAGGTCGGTGGAAAGATTTTCAACACTCTTGGAAGGAATGAAATGTACACCGCGCTTGAGAAAATAGGCTTTGGAAGGCTATCGGGAGTGGATCTTCCCGGAGAGACGCCCGGGATTTTTCCGCAAGCCTCTACCTGGTCGCTCATATCGCCTTACCAGTTTCCGATCGGTCAGGGTCTGGGTGTGAACATCTTTCAGATGGTCAAGGCTCTCAATGTCTTCCCGGCGGGCGGTCAGTTCATCGTTCCCACTTTTTTGAAAGCCATAAGGAACGAGGATGGATTCGTCAACGTTCCGAAGAAAGTCGATGGAATTCTCTTCTCCCCGGAACTGGTTGCAACGATGCTCCCCGTTCTCGAGAGCGTCGTCCTGAACGGTACGGGAACGCTCGCGCAGGTCGATGGGGTTAGAATCGCAGGAAAGACCGGAACGGCCCAAAAAGCCGGGCCGGGCGGGTACAACGAGGAAACTTACTACGCGCTCTTTTATGGATTCTTCCCGGTGGAAAATCCTTCATACACGCTGTACATCATGATCGACACACCGAAGGCCGGTGTCTATTACGGTGGCTCTGTGGCCGCCCCCATGTTCGCTTCGATAGTCAAAAAGATATACGGAATAGATGTTGAAAAAGAGAAGTACGAAGGAATATTCGGCTGGAAAATGCCGGATCTAACCGGCTATACACTGATTGACGTGAACGAGGTAAGGGAAATCTACGGAATCGACAAGCTCATCGTGCACGGGGCTGGGAAGGTCATGAGGCAGTTCCCCGAGTCAGGGCACCCTCTGGAAGACTACATAGAAGTATGGCTGGGAGTTGGAGAGACCGATGGTATTTGAGATGACCGGCGAGAGTCTGGTGCTGAAAGAGTTTTTCATATCGGCCAGAGCTCCGAACTGCCAGAGGATATCCTCCGATCACGACGAAAAAGAATACAAACTCAGAACGGTTATCTCCTCTTCGAATATGTTCGGCGAAACGGCCGTCAGGCTCGACGGTTTCTCCAGATGGAAAAAGGAAGAGAGGAAATCGGTAGAGAGACTTCTCAAATCGATCGGTTCATCGCCCGATGTCTTTGTGGATGGTTCCATAGATCCGGGCATCGAAAAGACAAAGGTATCTTTCGAGCTCCCCAAACCGTGGGAAGAGGAACGATGGATAGATCACGGGATCAACGTCGCCTCGCAGTTACAGATGAAGGCTACTCGCGATTCGATCAAGAGATTGATCGAAAAAGTCGGAAGAGATGAGATGAGGATCCTGAGCGAACTCGAAAAGCTCAAGGCCGTTGCCCGAAATATAACCGCCTCGATGGTCGACAGGTACGTGGTGAAGAATAGGGAGGTCGAAGTCGAGACTCTGGTCTTCACTTTTTTGAGCCGCGGTTCGGAGTTCCTGTCGTGTTTTGACTACAGGCAATTACCCTTCCCGCTGTTCTCCTCCGTACTCTCGAAGATCCTGATCGAGATAGGCACGGTGCTCGAACGTAAAAGCGCGGGGAACTCGCTCTCGTGGAGGGAAGTCAAATCGCTCTCCGAAGCGACCGGCATCTCGACATCGAGAATCTCGAAGATCGTAGGATTCAACTTCTCCGGCAGCGGCGACCAGAACACCGATATTACCGCTATGCTCGACCGGAAAAAGATCGCCGCTCTCCTGCTGTGCCTCCAGGATCTGGACGAGGAATTCAAAAGTGGCGATATAAACCAGGAGATCGCCTACTTCGCTCTTATAAAGTCTTCTTCGCAAGTGTAAGTAAAATGTCTGTAAATTTCTTTTTTTCAACATCATAAGGACGCCGTTCTAATTTGACAGTTCCAAAAGTCCATTGTACAATTGCTTTCGGCTAAATGTTTAGAAGG
>NZ_DAOSEH010000094.1:0-7793 GCF_035363035.1 Mesotoga sp.
CGGCCAGCACTCCGCTCCAGATGTCTCTCTTCGAGTTGTCTGTACCCAGTATGCCGAAGACCCTTCCGGCAACGTTCAAATAAACTTTATCTACTCTTTCGTCGGCTTTCTGGAGCATCAGGGTGGCTTTCACTTTGTAAACACCGTTCAAAGCCGATGGAGCTCTAAACAGCCCTTTTTGGGCTTTAGAGAAGATAACGTCCGTCGTCTTTACCGTCTGAAGAGGGATCCCATCAACAGAGTCGTACTTTCTCCCAAAGTTATAGGCGGCACTTTGACTGGACTTGTCTATCGCAACTCTTATCTCCTGAGAGCTGTTCATTTCCATTTGTTTTCTGAATAGATCCAGAGTTAAACCATCGGGCCTCTCTATAGCCAGGATGACGGTCGGCTTTCCGGTTCCCTCCGCGTGGAAAATTAGATCCGAAGGCGCGACTCCGGCCTTATAGTCGTACTCGAAAACATACTCGAGTATTTTCACAGTACCGGCAGCCTTTTCATTTAGGGTGTATTCTCCTATAGATTCCGATACCGCGCGCTTCTTTGAAGTGAAGAGATTCGTCCACTCGGGGGCGGCGCTGGAAGGCAGATCCTGCCAGAAGGTGATGTCCCTCCACTTGTTGTTCACCTGCGGAAACGGTACTATGAAACGCTCAAAAAACAGAATGAACAGGAATATACCGAGAAAGACGATGCCGACAATTCCGGACTTCACCTTTCTGAATTCATTCCAGAAATCTTTTATAGAATTCTTTATATCGATCCACCTCATGCCTTACCACCAACCTTGATCCTGGGATCGAGCAGCCCGTATATGAGATCCAGAATGACCAGCCCGCTTATGTACAGTCCGGTAGTAACGGCGAGATTGCCCATGAGTACCGGGACGTCGTTCTGCTGAAGGGCGAACCAGAAGAGGTTCCCCATTCCCGGCCATGAGAAGATTCCCTCGAAGACTATGTTTCCGGAAACCGATGCCAGAAGCGCCAGAAGCGACATCGTCACTATGGGAGGGGCGGCCGTTCTCATCGTGTGACCGTAGAGAATCTTGCGCTCTGGTATCCCTCTGGCCCTGGCCGCCATTATGTAGTCTTCCTGGAGGACTCCCAGGACAATGTTTCTGGTGAGGAAGGCTCTTCCCCAGAAGCCTAGAACGACCAGTGTGAGAACGGGAAGCGCAAGGTGGTAAATGAGGTCGAAGAAGTATGCGATCCCTTCCGGTGGAGGTGTCGAGTGCAACCCTCCGGAAGGAAATATTCTTATCGTATATGCGAAGAACATTATCATCAGCATTCCCAGCCACCACGAGGGCATGCCGAAAACGATCATCGTACCGACCGATGTGCTCTTGTCGAGAACGCCACCGGCCTTCTGCGCCTTTTTGAGACCCAGCCAGACACCGATTATGATATCGACGAATATCGCCACCGTAAAGAGAAGCAAAGTGTTGGGAATCGCTTCAGAAACTATTCTCCAGACACTTCTGCTTCCATCTGCAGATCTTATCAGGGTCGAGTTGCCAAAATTGAAAGTCAGAGTATCCCAGGTGCGCCATACAACTCTCTCGCTCACCGGTCTATCGAGCCTGTAAAGCGAGTAAAGCTCGGCCTTTCTAACCACTACATAGTCTTGCATTTGCTGTGCGCTTCTGTTTGTCATACGCATCGTTTCGCTTCGTACCTGCTCCTCTATCTGGGCCCTAAGGGTTTGTTCCATAACAGTGTTGAAGAGAGCAGAGAAGACAAATACCAGGATAGCATACATTAGCAGACCGTACAGAACTCTCTTCAAAGCATATTTCCAGTACATATTGCACCTCAGAAGAATGATAGTACCCCTTTCGGGGTACTATCATGAATGGTATTTATCAGTAAAGCACGACTTGTGCGGAAGCGGAGGCTGGTACGGCTCCTTCGAGAGAAGCTATGGCCATTACGTTATAGGAACCCGCCGCAAGGCCCTCGAGTGCGCTTGCCGGGATTACCGCCTCAAAGAAACCGTCACCGACAAATGTCGCATCGAAACTGAACTCGCCTGTGTCGGTTATCAGCGTAACTACGACCGATCCCTTTGTGGCTGGAACAGCGGTGTCTTCCGGATATAAAACTTCGGAGACATCTACGACCACATTGATATCCATTCCGAAAGTAGATATGGCTGGAACGTCGAGGTGGTCGATTCTCAACCTAGTCGCCCTGAGGTATTCCTTCCAGTACCCCTTCTCATACGGATAGGTTGGATCTCTGAAGGCTCTCAGTTCGGCGAAGTTAGAGGCTGTGTCGAACTTTGCCAGATAGTACTGGCCGTTGCTTATATAGGCGTGACCGTACTTGTCGATAAAGTTAAGCGCAGCGTTGTATCTGGCGAGCACTTCTTCCTCGGTCACGAAACCCTTGATGTAGTTAGGTATGTACTTTCTATCGATCATTTCCTTCAACTTGGCCGCGATATCCTTAACACAGCTCGGAGAAAGGACATCGACTTCCGTGACCGCCGGATCCCTGGTGATGGCGTAGGTAGTTCCGGACTGGCTTCCCTCCGTTATCATAAGCGCAAGTGCCTCTATGATTTCCCAGGCGCAACCGACTGGCTGACCGGAGGCCGATACGCTGATTCCAGGTGCACCCCAGCCTGCAACTCTCTCTTTACTGGCCGGGAAGTTGTAGTTGAAATACACGGTTATGGTATCGTCGGGATGGATTACCCAACCGATTAATGTATCCTGCTGTTCTTTGAGCTTCGATGAATAGCCCTGTTCGTACAGAGGATCGTCATCGCCTTCCTTGTTTGCCCACTCGTTGAGAAATCCCTGGGCATACAGGAAATCTGCTATTGTTGTTGGCTGTCCGTGATGGAAATTGCCGAACTTGAATTCATAGGTTGCCATTGACATTGATTTGTGGCCTTCACCGACCTCGACCCATTTTTCACTAACAGGGTCGTAGTTGATCGCATTGGCTGGAACATCGAAGTCACCGACCACGTTACCCTCTTCGTCCCTTCTGACCTTAGTATCGACCTCGATTGGAATAGCTCTAAGAGGAGTTTGTATGGCTGAAGCTGGGCTTTCGAACATCGCCGGATCGTATAGGTTCTCTGCGATCGCACTGGAATAGGTACTGCTGAAACCGTCGGTCCCTATCGGATCCCAGGCATCCATGAACAGCGAACCCATAGCCGAGAAGAGCGTAACAAATAGAACTCCGTCTTGCGTTTTAGCCGTTTTTATCGACCAGCCGTTCAAACCGTCGCCGAGGCCATAGGCAAACCTGTCTACCAGCCTGGCCGCGTTTGCAGTAAAGAAGTCCTGCTGGTTGACAACGTATATCCTCACCGCCTCTTCAAGTCCCAGTTCGAGACCTCTGAGAGCCAGTTCCCAGTATTCGTCTTCGGTGAGGAAGTTTCCGGTGTAGGCCTTCATGGTAACCTCGTCTATCTCGTCCTGAACGTAGTTCCAGTAACCTTCTGTCTGGTTGCCGGGCATGTAGCCGTACCATGGAGCGTACATCTGTGCCACTATGTGTTCCCAGAAAGCTCTCGTCGCGCCTGCACCCCAGCCTTCGGTGTACATCTGCCAGACTAGATCCTTGGGATCGCTTCCGCCATAGACTGTTGTTCCAGCCTTGCTTCTGTCCCAGAGAAGTTTCTCGACCTTCAGACCGGCCTTTTCAAGCTGGTTGGAAACGTATTCTCCAAGTCTCAGACGACCGTTGGGATCATCTACTCTGATTATGAACTTTATGGTAACCGGCTCGTTGTTGAAGTACCAGAAACCATCGGCCTTCTTTACAAGTTTGCCCGCGTTTGCAGGAAGCTCTGCAGCAGCCTGCATAGCTTTAGTTATCTCTTCGATTGCCAGAGTCTCGTTTCCCTCGGCCGTGAATCCGAACTTGGTAGCCAGCAAATTGTACTTGTAAGTTCCAGGTTGACCTTCAGTGGCCATGGTGAAGGCCGGGAAGCCTGCTCCGCCAAGGATTTCGTCGGTGACGAACTGCCTGTTGATCAGGAAGTTCATGGCGAATCTTACTTCCTTGATAGCAAAGGCGTTGAAAACTTCCTTGCCGGCCACTTCGAGAGTGTATGGTGCTTGGTTGGGTACGGGGTTCATCAGAAGCGACCATGAACCGGACGGTACAGTGTATAGATCTAGTTTGTCTCTAGTCGCCTGGTCGAGACCGAAAATAACCGGACCCGGGACCCCATACATGAAGATGTCTGTCATACCTTCTGCTGTGTCCTTCAGCGCGATCTCCTCTTTCATTCTCACATTGAAATAGACAATGTCTGAAATCGGACCTTTCTCCACGGCAAAAGCAAAAGATGCCATAACCATGGAGACTAACAGTAAGACTAACGTTAACCTCTTACTCAAGGTACTTCGCCCCCTTTGTTTCGAGATTTTTCTGGTAAATATACCAGAGTTTTCCTTCCTTATTGGTGTGGACAAAAAGATAAGAATGAAAAGATATAACGGTTTTTGCTACAAGACTGCTTACAGAGTAACCATTCCCTTTCAATTGTTGAACTAGTTGGTACCTGTATATTATTATATACCATTCAACCCAAAAACCTAGACAGGGGTAGGATATGGATGCGCTGTTGATTGTTGGCGGTACGTTATTGGTAAGAGTCGTGAAAGAGTGTCCAGAGTTCGCTTGAGAACCGTTGAGAGTGGAGCATGGAGAGTTATGGGAAAGATCGAGACGCTCGCTTCGCTCACGAGAAGGCGAAAAACAAGAGAGAAAGAGCATCGAGAGTTCGCTCCGCTCACGAGAAGGCGAGAATTCTCTCTCTTTCTCTCTCCTTCTCTCTCTTTCTCTCTCGCTCTTTTGAAGGACGGCTCTTCATTATTCTATTTGCAGCGTAATCCTGTAAGTATCTATTGGTTGATCGGGCGACGCAGGACTTCCATAAGACATCTCCAGAACGACCTCTCCTCTCTCTACGGTTTTAAAGTAGAAAATTGAATATCCGACTTCTTCAACGTATTCGATGAAGGGATCAACGAGGAGTTGCAAATGTCGTGGAAGTCCCTCGCGTAAATACCAGGTTTCGTCGCTGGATGAACCGCTCTTCAATTTTAAAATCAGCATTTGGTCAAGTTCTAGAGCTATATAACGATCGTGGTCGCTGTCTCTGGCAACGTAAATGTTATGAACGGGTTCGGCCACTGTTATCGTCGCCCCGAAGGTCCTCTCGGGAGGTGCTTCCTCCCAGGGCCTTCCATATGAGAATTCTATGTAGGCGGTTCCGTAGTTGATACCCTCGAAATAGTAACGCTGCTGAACGGTCCCGCCGACGGCCGGGGTGTTTTCGGGTATCGAATACTCGTTTTCCTTCGTCTGACGGAGGATAGAAGAGGTAGTGGAGGTTATCCTCCATGACATACCAGTTCCTGTTGTCACGTTCAGTGAAACCTCCAGAGGTACGGCCAGATCTACCGAGAAACTCTTCCCGTTACCGGACTCATCGATCGATAGAGCCTCCCTTTCCTGAAGCGGTACAGAGATTCCGATCCTGTAGGTCCTTATCGGTTCATCGTTCCAGCACGAGCAATAAGACAGAGAAATATCGGCCTCTCCGGGGCCTATCACCCTGAACTGAAAGACCTGGTAGCCGCCGCCGGTCGTTCCCGGTTCTTCGTAGAACGGGTCGGAGAGAAGTCTCAAGACCCGTCCGTCGAACTCCTCTAGCTTCCAGGAGTAACCGGTTCCCGGACTCGAAGGGAGTGAGACGCTGAAATCACGACCAACTTCAAGGTCCATATCGACCCCGTTGTCTTTCTCACCGAGCGAGACAACTCCCGAAAGAGTATCAACGGCTTTTCCAGATGAATCAGGCGCAGGGCTGTTCTCGTGTTCAGCTTCAACTCTCCGGAGGAAATCTCCGACTATCATGTTGAACCCCTCACTCTCTTCAAGCATGGGAAAGTGTGCGCTGTTTATGAATGTGACGAACTCGCTCGTCGGAGAGAGTTTCTGGTAATCTATGATTTTATCGACTCCTGGAAAATTGTACAGGCCTGTGCAGATAAGTATCGGCATTCTGAGATCGGATAGACCCGACGAGATATCCAGCCCCCTCAACTTACCGGTTACTACCGGTCCGTCACCCCAGAACTGATTGTAAGTGTCGCGGCATACGTCCTCCACGGTCGTCTTCAGTTTTGCCTCTATATCGCCTCTGTAATTCAAGAAAAGCAGCTTCAACTTATCGGGTTCGGTATCGTTCTGGAGAGCATGTTCTTCGAGCAGCAGATCTAGCTGAGGAATCGAGAGAATTGGATTCACAAGCACCAGGCTCGACAGTCCAGCCGGTCTGGCCAGAGCGTAATAAACGGCTACCAGACTTCCAAAGCCGTGTCCCACCAAATGGAATCTCTCAAGTTCCAGTTCGTGAACGATCGCCGACAATTCGGATATGTAATACTCCACGCTCAAATCTAAGGAGCCGGCGTTGCTGGATTTTCCTATTCCGGGCGAATCGTAGAAAACCGTTTTTCTTGCTGGAAGTATGTCTTCGAGATATCGATTGCTTATTCCCGGTCCGTCACCTATCACAACGATGGGAAGGCCTTCGGCTTCGTTGATTCTGAAGAATATCTCATTACCGTAAAGCTCTATACTCCCCGTGGTGGCGGCCACAGCGACCACCATAAAAAGAAAAAGAACTAAAGATACTTTATGCAATTGAACCTAACCTCCCCTGATGAATGGACATCGGTACAGTAAAATTATATAACGTGCTGAGGTTAGCTTCTTTGCCGGGGGTGATATGTCCGGTCAAAATCAACCGGTTGTCACATGAACTTGAAAATAATGCAGCGATAATATACCCTATTCTCATGCGACAAATGACGGATGTTGGGTGTGATAAGAATGAGAAGGATCTCCGGCAAGGAATGGAAGATGTTGATTCCCTTTCTGTCTGTGGAGAGGGAGTTCAACGTTTTTATGATCGGCGACATCGAGAATACTGTGCCAGAGGCCGAACACATGGAAATTTTCATCGATGGCGAACTTGAGAATCCCACAGGTGTTCTTCTAAGATATTACAGGTTTTTTGTCGTCTATTCCAGCGAAAGAATGGATCATGCTGAAGCGGCGGCGATCATAAAGGATTTTGGGAAGGGTATCGCATTGAGCGGGAAGGCAGATTGTATAGATGCTATAGCTACCCATTTGAGGGAGATCACGAAGGAAGAAGCCACGATGCATCTTGCAGTTCTCAAAGAGCCTAACCTTGAGAAGAACGACCTGCCAATCAGGAGGGCGACAATGAGCGATGCTAGAGAGCTTCTGGCTCTCCTGAATTCGATAGAAGAGTTTCAGGCGACCGAAGAGGAATCCTTTCTCTCTTCGCTCGAGAGTGGAACGTCCAGAAGATATATCGTAGAAATGAACAGCAGAATAGTTTCTACGGCCACCAGCACCGCGGAGACTTCCGATATGGCTATGATCATCGGAGTTGCGACTCACAAAGACTACAGGAAACAGGGACTGGCCTCCAAAGTTATGTCTAGACTCTGCTCGGATCTGCTGGCTTCGGGAAAGACTCCTTGTCTGTTCTATGATAACCCCGAAGCCGGAAAGATCTACAACCGGCTTGGCTTTCGCGAAATCGGGAAATGGAAGATACTGCGTCTCAAAAAAGACTGATCCTTGACGATATTCAACGGTCTGGGTCACGTACATTAAGACTTCATAGGTCGTCCCTCTCTTTGATGATAAAATCGGAGTGAAGAGATCAAGCGAGGTGCATTGATGGAAAGAAAAGATATGTCGGCTATGGAA
>NZ_DAOSEH010000095.1:0-7765 GCF_035363035.1 Mesotoga sp.
GTTCGAGGTCGTCCGGAAGAGTCTTCTGCATGTGCTCCTGGACTATCGCCCTCGATGTCTCGGCTCTCTCTTCCCTTACAGACTTGATGAAAGATACAATGGAGGCGTGTGATATGTAGATTTTCTTTTCCTCCATTATCTTTGCCGAGATATCCCTGGATGACATGCCCTGGCTGGTCCAGTCGAGCACGTCCTTCTCGAGGCCATGTTGTTCGATCTTGCTTGGCTTAGGCATGACATCACCTCCTATCTGTAAGGGCATGTAAAGGTCTGTAAAGCAACAGCATAAGAAAAGAGGTCCCGAAGGACCTCTGTGTATTTGATAAATTAAGCATTACCGAGATGTTCTATATAAGTGACCTGTCAAGGTCAAATGATATTCGAATTCAACTTTTCCAGTTGCATTTCAATGATCTCGATGTACGAAAGATCTTTCTCGACAGCGATACACTTTCTTCCGTGCTTCTCACAAGCTACCACCGTTGAACCCGAGCCGGCAAATGGATCTAGTACCGTTCCGCCAGACGGACAATATCCTTTTACCAGCGTCTCCATAAGAGCGATGGGCTTTTGGGTGGGGTGCGGTGTCCTCTCGTTCTTGTTCATTTGAGGTTTATTCGGGAACTCAAGGACAGTTGTTGGATATCTTGTACCGTGATTGATACCGGACCTCATTTTCTCTCTCGACATTCCTCTCCCGACGTGTTGGCTGTTTTGGTATTCGCTGGACTTCCAGGAAGCAGGCACAGATTTCCTGTAAGGTTTCCCTATAGTTGAGATAGCCTCCCGATCGTAGTAAAGGCTCCCAGGTTTCACCTTGTCTTTCACGAACGCGTAGACTATCTCATGGCGTGTGAGAGGACGAACGACCCTCGGATGAGCAATTACGGGAGCGGGCTTCACCCAGATATACTCGAACTTCCTCTTCCAGCCCTTCTTTAAAGCTATTGAAGCCATCTCGACGGTTCCAAACAAAAAGAACCACCCGCTGTCTTTCAGAAGCCTGTGAAACTCTGAGAAAATAGCCGTGAAGTCCATAGGCTTTTTATCGAAAGAAAGTTTGGTGGTCAACCAGGGAGGATCGGTGATAATGGCGTCGAAGAAATGATCCGGTAGTTTTTTCATGTACTCGATACAGTCACCATGGATGATTTCGCAATTCACAATTCACCTCCATTCTTAAACACGGTTTGTTCCATGGCACTTGTCTTTGATAATTTAATGAACCACCTCCTGCAAAATAAAAAAGGGCTCCCGTCTGGAAGCCTTGATTGGATAATTTCTGTGATTATAGTAAATTATATCATTTTTTGCGGACGTATCCAAATCGCCCGGCTATGAATACTATTAGATCTAGTCAACAAAAAAGGGCCGTCTTCCGGCCCAGTACCTCAATACAGAAAGGGTGACGTTTCAAAGCGCATTATGATTTGATTAGCTTACCATCAGTATAGCACTTTCCACTCTGGCTATTTAATCCGAATCCAGGCTGAATGCGACGTAATTCGATAAATACACGGGATCTCCTCCCAATTTCTCCCAGGCTCTTCTCATATGTCTTCGAAGCGCCGATTCGTCAATGTTCAGGAAAGAAGCGATCTCTCTATTACTCGGAGGTTTTCCGTCTTTCCTACTGTGATCTATAAGCCTCCAGAAGATAGCCTCCATCTGTCGTTTGGTAAGTCTTCTGAACATGCCGTCCAGGATCCCGATCGCCTGATAGTATATTTCCTTCTCCTGAATTCCGATCAATCTTTTGGTTCTAAGGGCAGCGCTCATGCTAATCTTTGACTGGAAGGACGGAGCCATGCATGGAGTTTCGACCATAATCTGTCCGTCTATAAGTCCAAGAATGACAGGCCTTTCCAGGACCCTGGCCCACATGGACTGTAGCGAACGCAGGACGATGACAAGATCCTCTTCTGAATGAGCACCAGCTACAAGCCTTTCACATCTCTCCTGAAGCATCCTTTCCCTCCGAACGTAACGAGGGCCTTGGCGGAGGCCCTCACGCATTTCCAAGAATGGTGGCTTTGTTCAATTCATCCAGCTTCTCGTACAACTCAAGAAACTCCTTCATCTCGTTCAGATGTGTCCAGATCTGCGAGACCGGTTCAGACGATCTCATCTTTCCGAGTTTCCCGAGTTCGGATTCAAGTCTTTTCTTGTGCCGTAGTAGGATCGAATATGTGGGAAAGGCTATCGAAAGAGCTTTAGCCCTTTCCGTTGCGACGTTCTTCTTCATCGCTCAACCTCCCGGATAGCACTAACACCGAATAGACGACCAAGACAAGGACCCCGAGGGCTAGTGCGCCCAGGAAGATCATGTCTCCTCCTCCTCCCCCTTCTTCTTGATTTCGAACACGTATAGATCCGGGTTCTGTTTTCTCGCGATAAGCATCGCGTCGGTGACATTGAGGGCGTCAACCTCGACTTCCTTTCTCTCCGTCTTGCTGTAAGCGGTCTTTCCTACCGTCACTATGTAAATCATGTTGAAATGCCTCCTCGTTCAGTTGCTTTGTCAGTATGATTCCGCATTCGCATGTCCAGTCCGTGTGTGAAGCCGAACTGTAATAAATGCGGCCGCATTCAGGGCATCGCCTTCTGACCATCCGGGACCTCCCTCTTCCAGCCCTTGATTCTCCATTTGCTTCCGCGCGCAGTCTTTCTGGCTTGTTTTCTCGCCTCTTCAGCGGCTTTCCAGATCTTTTCGCCTTCGATAACGATAGAGAAGTATCTTCCCGGCCTGTCAATTCTCTCGAGCTCAAAGCGGAATGCCGGCACTAGTAATCCACCTCCACGGTCTTCAGAAGCTTCTTGGAGAACCTCCTCTTGTTTTCTTCGGAATCAAGCACGATAGCCGGGACATACTTCCTTTGTTTTTCATGTTTGAAAGATCCGCCTTCTTCTTTCTTGAACTTTTTATTGTCGGTCACGCCCATAAGATGCCTCCTTCAGGATCATCATTCCGTTGCCTTCCAGTGTTTGGCGAAGTTCATGGTTTTCTTTCTTAAGCCTCTTCACTTCGGCAATCAGCTCCGGGATCCACTCCCCGAAATAAGTCTCCACGATCCCGTTCAAGTTCTTTTTCTGTATCCTTGCCCTGCATTCGATATCATCTAGTTCCACGTCGGTCAACGGCATTTCCTTCACGCTCCTCTTCAAGTCCGAAAAGTTCATCCGCTTTCCGGGCTTTCTTTTCCAGTTCTTTCTGGATTTTCTTCTCCAACCGTTCCGACGATTGGATCTTCTCTCGCTGTCTTTCAAGGAATTTGTCGATTCTCTTCATCTATTTGAGCCTTCTTCCTCTAATCAACATGATCAGGCACCGGACAATTACATACGGCCAAAGGAGCGAACCGAGAGCATATGTCAGGACCTTCTCTTTCGGAGGTATGTAGATCTTCTCTTGCTCCTCGACGATCATTATCAGCAGGCCCGTCATGACAACTCCAGTGATGTAGATCCACACTAGAATCATGCGATCACTCCTCTCGAAGCCAATCGACGTACTCGTCCCTTTTCTGCTTCCTGAAGCTCTCGGCGTCCTGTATGTAGACTATGAAGACTCTCTCGGCCAGGCGGTCCCAGATCCTTTCGCCCATCAGGTCTTTGAATTCTTTCGGGTTCAGGTTGGATGTCATGACAGTTCCCAGCTCGGCTTCGTAGCGATAGTTAATAAGCTCGAACATCTTCTGCATGACGATCTTGTTCTCCTGTTCCACGGCTACATCGTCTATCGCCACCAGCTCGATCGTCTTCAGGTCCTCGAACCTTGCAGAGATCTCCTGGATGCTCCCTGTGAGGCTCGTCGAGGTCACAAAGGCGGCCGTGCTCCCCCTGGATATCGCTTCGCTCACTATCGCGGCGGCCAGGTGCGTCTTTCCGGTGCCGTATCCCCCGAGAAAGACCAGGTTCGCTCCGATCTTCCAGGCCTTTTTCTCTGAGAACTTTCTGGCGGTGGTCAACGCCGCTTTCAAGTCCGGAGTCCTGGAGATGAAGTTCTCGAAAGACCTGTCCCAGAAATTTTTGGGAAGCGCGTTCATGATCTTCTGCTGGATCTTGATCTGGCGGAGGTACTTTTCCATGACGGGGCAAAAGACTCTGCTGGTAATCCCGTTCTCCATGTATTCGACGAGTCCGCCCGTCCTGCACTTCTGAGGACCTCCGCAACTTTCGCGGCACTTATCCACCGCCAGTTTCTGATCTGACAAGGAGTTCTTCAAGGTCTCGCTCATCGGAATGAGTTCCTGCCGGGTTCTTGAATCGTTCCTTCCAATCGTCTCTCGAGTCTCTCTGTTCACCTCTTCCATTCGGCCCTCCTTTCGCTCTGTACATGGCCTTCGCGCTCTCTTCATCCAGGAATTTCTCGACATGCAGGTCCAGGAAAGTTGACAACTGCCAGCGAGTCTTGAGTATGTACTCGCTCCCGTTCACGATTTCGGCGTAGTTTTTGATAGCCTGAAGAACAGCTTCTTCTCCATGGTCGAGTAGAGCCTTTAGAATTGCGGCATTTGTCTTTTCTTTGTTGTCGGGAATTCTTGAGATTTGAAATTGATTCCAGAAGAGTATCACTTTTTCAATCGCGGGCGCGGGTATATATATATTATTATCTAGATCTCTAGGATCTAAGATCTTACTACCCTTGTCATTAACTTGGACATTTAGTTGGACATTTAGTTTGTCATTAAGTTTGTCACTAACTTTGTCATCAGGACCAAGGTTAATGTCAAGGTTTCTAAAATAAGCGCCCAGAGAGTAAATTGCGTAATTCTTTTTTCCGGAACCATTTTTGAATTCTATCAACCCTCTCTGCATGAGGGAGTTTCTCGCACGGTGGATCTGCTTTGTCGACATATGGGTTAGCACTACCAGTTTCGGATTCCCGATCGCGACGTTGGAATTCAGAAGATTATTGTCTTCGTTTCTTGCCCAGTTGATCTGGGCCAGAAGTGCGATGAACAATATTTCCTCCGAATGGGCCAGTTCGTGATCCAGACGGTATCTCGAATATTGGTTGAATACAGTGCCTATCATCATCCTAATTCACCACCATTTGCTAAAATCCGCCCCCGATTTCTCGGGAGCGGATGTCCTGTATCACTTCAGTCCTGTAAGAGAACCTGCCGGTTTTTCTTCTGTCTTTACTTCTATGATTTCTCTGCCTTCCATGTTCTCGGTAGCTTCTTCAACGTCCCAGATGTTTTCGGCTTCGACCAGCGACATGTCCGGTTCTTCGCACTCGTTGCCACCTTTCCATTCCCTGGCAGTCTCGTCCAGGGCAAGGGCCGTCCGGATGATAGGAGACTTGGGGATCCACCTGAACCCGGCTTTAACGACCGTCTTTTCTCCCATCCGATCCTCGTTGGTGAACCACGGACTGTCCTGTCTGCTTCCTTTGAGACCAGCGTTGTAAGCCACCGAATAGCGGTCTCTTATCTTCCGGACCTGATCCTTGGTCATGTAAACGACGATGTTTCCGCCACCTTTGAGTTTGCCGACCATGTAGTAGCCCTTCGACTCGCCGGGATCTCCGTCCAAGTATGGTACGTGGACAAGCTCTTCGTTGAGTCCGTACTTCAAACTGAAGGTGTCTTTCTCATATACCGTGCGCGCTACTATGGACTCCATCCTGTCTGATCTGTATCCTAGTTCTACGAACCCCTCGTACATGATGTCGAAGCACACTTTCCCCTTCCTTGGAACCAGGGCGCACTGGTTGAGGCCGTTCGTGGGATCGAGGCCGACTTGGGCCGCCATCATGACCGCTCCGAGAAGCGAGGCCGGGTTTTGCATCGCTGCCTCGGCGAGACTCTTGTTCTGCCTCAGAAGAGTGACCACTATCCTTATCATCCTGTCGGGAGTTATTCCCACATCCGGAAGGGCGTTGGCTATCTCGCCTTTGATCGAAGTAAGATTCTTGACTATGCCCGCTAGTGGATCGGGCTTGTGGTTCCTTCTTTCCTCTTCCTTCTTCACCATAGAAGTGATTTCACTTGCTTTCGGCATTGGCAAACCTCCTTCACGATGCTCTCTTGAACCTAAACCTTCTGGAATGTGTCTCTTCCAGATAGTTTTCATAGTCCTTCGGTCTTTCCTCTTTGAACCTTGATTGCGCAAATCTCTTGGAGAAGTAGCTCTTCCAGAATACCCAGTATCTCCCCGTGAAGCCGGCCTCAGAGTCGCCAAGGCGTTCTTTGAGACGGTTCTCGCGAAGAGTGATCTCCTTATCTATCTCTTCCTTCTGAGCCTTGAGAGTCTCGAGCTCTTCTACAACGAGATCGTCCTCGGTCGGAAGGTCTATCGACTTTCTCATCGACTGAGGAAACAGGACCTCCAGGACAGTTGCGCAGTCTTCAGAACCGTCTACCGCCGGTGGGATCCCCTTGAGCACGTTCTCTTTCCAGAATTTCTCCTCACGTCGAATGATCTCGTCCGCGAGCTCTTCGTCCAGTTCGAACCTCTTGTACTCGAACCTCTTCCCTCCGATCAGGCCGGCGATGTATCCCCACGTCCTGCCGGTGACAATGAGATAGTGCTGGAGCTGGACGTATGCTTCGGGTGGGATCTCTTCTCCTTCCCAGTCGTTCTTCATGTACTCGGAGACGTTTTTAAGCTCCAGGATGCCCCATGAATCGGTGGCTTCGTCGTAGATCTCGCGGTCGATGTTGGCAATCATCCATGGGTATTCGGAATTTTGAAGTATAGCGTTGCAGCGCTGGACGTACATTCCCGTCTTCTCTTTGAAAAGTCCGGCGATGAAGTCTTCTATCTTTCTGCCGATCTCCATCGCTTCGTTTTCTTCTTCCTCCGGAGCTTCGTCGATCTTCTCGAGATACACCCTCAAAGCGCTTTTCCATCTGCTTATTCCGAGGACGGCGGCTACGTCCGAGCCACCGATCCCTTTCATTCTCTGCCTTTTCCATTCTTCATAGCTGATCCTTTTGGTACTTGCCAGACGAATGGCTTCCATTCCCAGGACCTCCTTGTGTTATAATCTTTTCGGTTTGAATAAGAATTGTTTCGGCCGCGAAAGCGGTCTTTTTTTGTGCCGAGTGTGGTAAGATTCATTAAGTGTCGATTTGTTTCGCAAGTCTCACTTCCTATGGGGAGCCGCCTTTTATAGGCGGCTTTTGTTTTTTGCCTAATTATTTTCTTCACCGCTACCGCCCCGACTTTCTTATGACCAGACCGTTTTTCACGAGCTCGACTCTAGGCTGCCTTTTCCTGACGTATTCCTCATATACGCTCAAAGCGTTCACCGGCGTTCCGTGAAATACGGGTACTCCTTCCACTTTCACTGTCATAACTCCAACCTCCTTCACTTCTGAAGACTTTTATGCCTCTCTCGACAGTAATCGCGAGCGGGATCTGCCGGTCGATCTTCTTGTAGTAACGATCGGATCTCAGGGGATCCAGCGCTAGAAGTATCGCGTTCATCTGCCGGTTCTCGTACTTGATCCTTCTGAAGTTACTTAGCAGTCTGTCGATTTTCGGGTCCTGATACTCGTCGATGGAAGTTTGCCAGTCAAGGATCTTGCACAACACGCTGGCCATGTAGTAATCTCCGCGCTTGCTTGCCTTCATTCTTTCGTGGCGGATGTACTCAAACAGCCCATTTTCGCTGTCTTCTCCTTTGAGTCCGTTGAATTCTTCAATGGTCAAAACGCCGTCGTAAGAAGTAGCCTGGGAGTTCCAGTTTTCGTTGACCTGGTCAGTTATCGGAAACTTTAGCGGCACCGACAACTTCTTTGGCACCTGCATC
>NZ_DAOSEH010000096.1:0-7720 GCF_035363035.1 Mesotoga sp.
TCTTGTGCACGAAATCCCTGAGGGTGAAGGTGAAGGGATAGATAACGGTCCCTCCGTCGATGGCCAGATGAAGGAAGGGCAGCGTGGTGATCTTTATCGAGAGAATATCCGCGAATATCTGAAAAGATATGTAAAGGGAGACGCTCAATATCCCTATGTCTATCATACTTCTTCGATTTTTCATTTTCCCGGCCGACTCCTGCTCACGTCAATCGTATCCAACGAACTGGAACTCTCAAGAGGAATTATACATACATTCGCGAAAGATAGAGTTTATGTATCTTGAAGTTCGAATAAAGCTGTTCATTCACGAAGCACCAAATGGTATCATTTTCCTTGAAGGGATGAAAAGCGACGGGAGAGCCTATGGTTGACGATCACACTCCGGAGATAAGGTTCGATACAGATCTAGAAGGTATCCTCACTTACGCGGTAATAGGAACACGCTACTGCGACAGGTGGATCTTCGTGAGGCATAAGCTGCGCCGGACCTGGGAGATACCCGGGGGTCATATCGAAGAGGGCGAGACTCCCCTCGAGGCCGCGCGAAGAGAGTTGCAGGAGGAGACGGGAGCCCGGTTTTTCGAGCTCTACGAGATCTGTACATACTCGGTTTCGAAAGATGGAGCAACAACCTCCGGAAAGCTCTTTTACGCTGAGGTTACCGGACTTGAAGGGCTTCAACCTCAGAGCGAGATCGGGGAGATAACGCTCCGGGTCGGTCTTCCGACCAGACTGACTTATCCGGAGATTCAGCCGTGGCTTTTCAAAAAAATCGTGAAATGGGAGAGAAACTTTGAGCGAAGCTGATGCCGTTTCAAAAAGCCGTTCCGGACCCGTGACCGTGATTTCGCTCCGTAAGGATTTCGAGAACCTTGGAATCAAAAAGGGTATGAGACTCCTGGTTCACTCCTCGCTCAGCAAGCTGGGCTGGGTTTGCGGCGGTCCCGTGGCTGTTATAAGAGCTATCGAAGAAGTCATCGGAGTGGATGGAACTCTCGTTATGCCTGCACATTCGGGCGACCTTAGCGAACCTTCGAGCTGGCAGAACCCGCCGGTGCCAGAATCGTGGCACGGGACAATTCGAAAGACCATGCCCCCTTTCGACCGCTCGGCGACGCCTACCAGAGGGATGGGCAAAATACCCGAGACTTTCAGAAAGATGAAGGCCGTCGTCAGGAGTAATCACCCGCAGGTCTCGTTCGTCGCCAGGGGAAAGGACGCCCTGTACATAACGGACGATCACCAGCTGGATTTCGGTATGGGCGAAGGGTCGCCGCTGGCCAGGATGTACGAGCTCAGGGCCTTCATCCTCCTGATCGGGGTCTCCCACTCTAACAACAGTTCTTTGCACCTGGCCGAATACAGGGCCGAGTACCCTTCAAAGGAAGTCTGTAAAGACGGGGCTCCGGTTGTGGAAAAGGGCCAGAGGGTCTGGAAAGAGTTCTCCGACATCTCGCTCAGCACCGACGACTTCGAGGATATAGGCAAGGCCTTCGAGAGCGAATACCCCTCCCTGGTGAGCCGTGGAAGGGTAGGCTACAGCGACGGCCTTCTGATTCCGCAAAGAGAACTCGTGGATTTCGCCACTAGATGGATGAGCGAGAATAGAAAGTGAGCGGCCGGTGAGGGACGGTTTTCGGTAACCGCCTGTTTCCTGCAGGCTTCCCGTAATAGTTTATAATATTCCTGAGAAGTCGAAAGGAGGAATAGTCATGATGAAGCTAGTCGTTGTAAGACACGGAGAAAGCACCTGGAACAAGGAGAACAGGTTCACCGGCTGGACCGATGTCGATCTTTCCGAGAAGGGAAAGGAAGAGGCGAAAAAGGCCGGCGAAATCTTGAAGGCTGAAGGCTTTAAGTTCGATCTAGCCTATACATCCGTTTTGAAGAGGGCCATAAGAACGCTCTGGTATATTCTGGACGAGATGGATCTGATGTGGATACCTGTTATAAGGGACTGGAGGCTCAACGAGAGGCATTACGGCGCCTTGCAGGGCCTGAACAAGGCCGAAACGGCCGCCAAACACGGGGAAGAACAGGTGAAGATCTGGAGGAGAAGCTACGACATACAGCCGCCCGCGCTCGAAGAGAGCGACGAGAGGTTCCCGGGCCACGACCCGAGGTATGGAAATCTCACGGCCGACCAGCTTCCAAAAACCGAGTGTCTGAAGGATACCGTTGCGAGGTTTCTGCCGCTGTGGAAAAATGAAATCTCAAACGACATAAAATCCGGGAAGAAGGTTCTGATAGTGGCCCATGGAAACAGCCTCAGGGCTCTGGTCAAGTACCTGGACAACATTCCCGATGACGAGATAGTCGGTTTGAACATACCTACGGGAATCCCTCTCGTTTACGAACTCGACGACGATCTGAAACCGATAAAGCATTATTACCTCGGCGACCCCGAAGAGATCGCCAAAGCCCAGCAGGCCGTGGCGAATCAGGGCAAGGCGAAATAGCCGCAAGTGGAAATATATGAGAAATCGGGAACGAGCGAAGGGTTCCCGATTTTTCTATGGGTAGTACACAGGCGAGGTCCCGGTCGCTGAAACCACCCCTATGGTAATAAAATAGACCGGAGGTGAGAGATGTCCATATTCACTTTTCTTATGGATCTGGCGAGGAAGGAGTTCAAGATCGAGTCTCTTTCCGGTCGCGACAGGATGGACTTCGACCGACCGGCAGGTCTGTATATACATATCCCCTTCTGCAGCGAGAGATGCGATTTCTGTCCCTACAACAAAGTGAAATACCACCAGGAAGCGGCGGCCGGTTACCCGCAGGCTCTGGAGAGGGAACTTGAACTCCAGGAAGTGAAGGGCTTCAGCTCTCTATATATCGGCGGTGGTACGCCTACGCTGGATATGGATCTCCTGGAAGACGTAATTGACCGTTTCTCGAATTCAATCGATGGAGAGCTTGCGCTGGAAGTCCATCCGGCCGATGCAACAGTTGAAAAACTCGAGAGAATAAAAGGAACGGGAATCGATTTCGTAAGTTTGGGAATACAGTCCTTCAACGACCGCACCCTGCAGAAGATGGGCAGGAAAAGGCAGAGCGCAGCCCTTTCCAGGGAAGCGATCGAGAGAGTCGTTCTGGCTGGCTTCGACTTTGTAGACGTCGACCTGATCTTCGACTTCGAACTCGAAAGCGAGAGAACTGCACGCGACCTGGAGATCGCCATGGATTACGGGCCACACCAGATCTCCGTCTATCCCATGATGAGGTTCACCGGCACGGCGCTGGCCGGTACGAAAAACGATCCCGATAGGGAGTTGCAGATTCTCGAGATACTCGAAGAGAGAGCCCGGAAAAGAGGTTACTCTCGGGACACACTCTGGACCTTCAAAAAACATGGCGAATCGAAGAGATACAGCTCTGTCTCGCGTGAGTTCTTCCTCGGACTCGGCACCAGCGCCTCTTCTTTCAACGGGGGACAATTCACAACCAACACTTTCTCCCTGGACGAATACTACCGGTACCTCGACGGAGGCCGCATCCCGGTAAGGAGGGCGATAGAGATGAATACTTTTCAGGCTTCTCTCTACTACTCTTTCTGGGCCCTGTACGGCGGTTCACTCGATCAGGAGAGACTGAGATCACTCTTTGGAGAGCCGGACATCAGGCTGTCGGGGCTGCTGGAGCTGGCCAGAAAGACGGGATATCTACGACAGGAGCGCGAAAAACTGGTTCCAACAAAAAAAGGCTACAGGGAGCTCCATATGATAGAAGAGTGGCTCACCTACAACTTCATCGATGTGATCTGGACGGAGTTGAGGGAAGAGGCGGCAAATAGAGCTCACCCGGGATCTGTCTGGTAGAAGGTGTCGGGATCCTCGAACGAGAAGCGGCCGGCCTTTCCCGAGGCCACATCTCTGAGAAAAGTGTGCGAACCCCTGGTAGTATCGTACTGGCCCTGTCTGGCAAGAAAGCCCCTCTTCCTGCAGAACTTATCGATTAAATCCTCGGAGTTTTCGAAAGACGCTCCCGTATATTCGAACAGACTCTCTTTTCCGTACCTGCCCACGATGAGATCGAGCACTCTCTCGAAAGCGTCCATCGGATCGAACTGCTCGTAAGGCAGAGAGCCCACTGCCAGCAATTTGGTAGTTATGTGTGGCGAGTGAAGGTTGGTGTAGAGTATTCCGGGTGTGTCGAGAACGGCGATCTGCTGGGATACGTTGATCCACTGAACACCGCGGGTGATTCCCGGACGGTTGCCGGCCGCGAGAGATTTCTTGCCCTTCAGCCTGTTGATGAACGTGGACTTTCCAACGTTCGGCATCCCAACCACCATGAACCTCTTTTCGAAGAACTTGCTCTTGACCAGGGGCACCACTTCCCTGATTATGAACTGCCTCGCGTCGCTGTTCATGAGGCTCGCCTCTATGACGTCCGTGCCCTGCGAGGAGAAGTGCTGCCTCCACAGCTGTGTGATCTGCGGATCGGCGAGGTCGCTCTTGTTGAGAACGACGATCCTCTGCTTGTTGTGAAAGAGCTTCTCGGCTTCGTAAGCCCTGCTGGTCATGGGAATCCTCGCGTCCAGCAGCTCGACCACGGCGTCGACCGACTTGATATTTTCCTGGATCTGTCTCTTGGCTTTCTGAATGTGACCGGGATAATACATGACTCTACCTCCGGTCTGGATTATAGCACGGGTACAATTCTCCGGTCCTCTCGCTTCTGTTGCTATAATAGAATCGAAGCAAAGATCAAAGGAGGTAGTACTGTGAAGACAAACAAAGACACGGTGGTGAAGATATCCGTTTCGGGCGAGGTGGCGCATCCCCTCATGAGAAGCCCTTTCAGGCTGGAGATCGACGGCACGCCCAGGCTTTTCCCCGGCACCGGAGGCATTACCTACAATTTCGCTCTGGGCGACAGCGCCTTCAAAATGACCGGCGATCACGTTGAGCCGGACGTTTCAACGAAGAATCCCGACAGCGACAAAAACACGGCCTACGTGGCCTACTCGTGCATAGGCAATTCGGCTCTCGTTATCAGCGGCGACGCCAAAGGCGAGCGCGGAGTGGTGACGGGAAAGCACGGAGGCATAAACCATGTTTTGATCCACTTCAAGGAAGAGGTTAAAGAGAAGATGGCCATAGGCGACAGGATACAGGTGACCGGTTACGGCCAGGGTCTCGTTCTGGAAGACTACCCCGGAATAAGGGTATATAACATAGACCCCTATCTTCTCGAGAAAGTACCGGCAGTGGAATCGGACGGAAGGATACACTTTCCCGTCAGAGCGATAGTTCCGGGGTATTTGATGGGATCGGGCTCCGGCTCGGGAAACCCCGCCGGAGGGGATTACGATATAATCACCAACGACCGTTCCCTGGTAAAACGCGTAGGCCTCGACAAATTGAGGATCGGGGACTTCGTCGCGTTGGAGAACCACAACGACTCCTTCGGACTTGGCGGCTACATGGAAGGCTCGGTAACCATAGGCGTCGTAGTTCATGGCGATTGCATCATAACCGGCCACGGACCTGGAGTGACGGTGATAATGGCCGACGGCGAAGGAATAATCGTACCGGAGGTTTCTGAAAAGTCGAACATAGTTGACTTCATCTGAGAATCGCGTGGCGTGGCAAATCGAAAGATCCTTGATTCCGGAGGGCTGGTATGAGAGATCCTGGCTTTGGCGTATGGGCCGTGAGGTCAATGCTATTAAATTCCACCTGTGTAGAAAAGATGATCTCGAAGCTGCAGGAGATTTCGGCGGGTCGCGCTTACGTGCAGGTCGTAGGCAGGGGCGATTCGCAGTACAGATCCGGTATTCTTCCGTGGGCCGAAGAACTGGACGGCCCTTTCGACGGTCTCTCGAAGACAATCGAGATGGCTCGCGGCAGCGGCCTGAAAATTTCGGCGTGGATGAACGTGAATCTGGTTTGGAAGTTCGGCGATAGGCCTTCCTCGAAAGAACACGTGGTTAACTCCCATCCGGAATGGATAACCCGCGACGAGCGGGGCGTCTCGATGCTGGAATACTTCTCTTGTGATATAGAAGAGGTCTTCGGACCCTTCATCGACCCGGGTATCCCACAGGTCAGGCATTTCACGGCCGCGATCGCCGATGAGCTGGCCTCCTACGATGTGGAAGAAGTTCATCTAGACTTCATCAGGTACCCTTTCAGGACCTTCGGTTACGCACAGGCGGCCCTTCGCGAATACAGGGAATGGCTGCGGACCGCAAGCCTGAAAGACACGGCGGAGAACTTCGACAGATTCAGAATAGAATCGACGGGCGAGCAGGTACGGCTCATAAGCGAGAAGGTGAGATCGAGGGGTAAAAAACTCTCCTGCGCCGTCTTCGACGACTACAGCGGGAGGGCGGTTAGGGAAAGGCTTCAGCCCTGGCTCGAGTGGCTTGAGGAGGGACTGATAGATTCGGCCGTTGTTATGGCCTACGGAAGAGAACCGGACGAGGTGATCTCCCGTGTCGAAAATATTCGCAACATACATGGATCGTTGAAGGGTATAAGAGTGGGACTGGGAGCTTTCAACTACGCCGGGAGGTGGGACGATTTCATCGGTCTCGTGAAAAGTGTGAGGAAGATGGATCCCGACGAGATAACCTTCTTTGCGTTGAGCTCGATCGACAAAGAGCTCGCCGGGAAGTTGAAAGCTCTCGGCTGATGGGAGGTTGTAACTTTGAGATTGAGAGATTTCAAGCTCGAGGTCTATTTCGAAGAATACGAGTTCAAGGCGCCGTATCTTTTGGCCCAATCAGACTGCGAGTCTTTGTCTGCAAGAGAGCTGTTGGAACTGTCAGGAAAGTCATCCGACGGATTTCTGGATACCTGGCTGGGATACACTCAGGTCAGGGGCGAGCCGTCCCTCAGAGAGAAGATAGCCGGCCTTTACGAGACCGCATCGATGGAAGACGTGCTAGTCCACTGCGGAGCCGAGGAGGCGATCTTCAACTTCATGAACGTCTTCCTCGAGAAGGGGGATCATGTGATCTGCCAGTTCCCCGTTTACCAGTCTCTGTACGAGGTGGCCCGTTCAATCGGTTGCGAGGTGAGTCCCTGGGAGTTGCGACAGACTGCAAAGGGCTGGGAGTTCGATCTGAGCCTTCTGGAGAGATTGATCAGACCCGAGACGCGCCTGCTGGTGATAAACAACCCCAACAACCCGACTGGATACCTTATAGACAACGGAGAACTGTTGGAGATAGCCGCTCTCGCCGACAGGAAAGGCATATTCGTTTTCTCGGACGAAGTCTACCGCGGACTAGAGCTTTCCGAAGAGACCCCCAAACAGAGGGCCTTCGCGGATATCTGCGAAAACTCCCTCTCGCTCGGAGTGATGTCTAAATCCTACGGCCTGGCCGGTTTGAGGATCGGCTGGATAGCTTCTCACGCAAAAGATATTATGGAAAGCATGACCAGGTACAAGCACTACACTACCATCTGCAACAGCGCGCCTTCTGAGTATCTCGCAGAAAGGGCTCTGGAGTGCAAAGAAAAGATCCTGGCCAGAAACGCGGAGATCATAAAAAACAACATAACCCTGGCCGAAAGCCTGCTTCTGCCCACAGGGCTCATAAGGCTGAACAGGCCCCAGGCCGGACCGATAGCCTTCAACGAGTATCTCGGAGGCGACGTCGACGCCTTCTGCGAAGAACTGCTCGAGGAGACAGGCGTCCTTCTGCTCCCGGGAAGCGTTTACGATTTCCCGGGTAATTACTTCAGAATGGGGTACGGTC
>NZ_DAOSEH010000097.1:0-7631 GCF_035363035.1 Mesotoga sp.
AGCATTTCCAATCTTGACGTATGAGTCTTTCTTTGAGAGCGGCGATCTGTATGGTTACTATAATGACCGTATGGTTCGTTGCGATAATCAATTTTGTCGTTGAGTCTTTTTTCACGGTTCCTCTGGCCCAGTTCACAAAGATCGTCAATCCCGAGGAAACCGTTATAGAATTTCCGCTGGCTTTCAGAAGAAGGTGGAAAACTGATATAATTTACCCACCGGCAACAGTGGATGTTTCGGGGAATAGAGTCTTTCTGAAACCCGGGAAGTATATCGTGTTCTACGATAATTCCTATTACTGGGTTTCGGACGATTTCGTCATTGTGGATCACGCTTCGATGGACGAAATCACCAGTTTTCCCGTGGTGGGCGGGTTAAACTTTGTTTTGGTGGAAGGCGTCTATAAAGCTGTCGATAATGATATAGATGATTTTACCGGGGCGGTTGAGGGTATCCTTGCTGAAAGAAGAATCTCCGGATTGGTCACTTACTTTGATTACAGGAACAACACGTTGTTTCTCAGAAGGGGAATAACGGTCAAGGTACTTGACTGGGAGAAGCTCAATGCGAGCAAAGAATTGCTTCTTCAGCTTGAAAACGCCTCAGACAGAAGTGAATACATCTTTTTAAGCGATGGAAAACTGTTGAGAGCGAGGTGACACTAGATGGCCAGGGGGAAGGACTATACAGTTTCTCTCGATGTAGGTACCAACACACTGAAAGGTGTTGTAGTCAGTAGAGAGCAAACGGGACAGATGGTTCTCGAGGCCTACGGGAGTGTAAAGACCGTGGGGCTCGACAAGGGCGAGGTGAAGGACGCTGTTGCCCTAAAGCAATCGATACAAAAACTTATTGAAGAGCTTACGGGACAGATGGGAAAGAAGGACGTCGAAGCCGACTTCAGAATAAGTTTCACAGACGGCGACTACTCGGTTTTCTCCGAAAACATCGAGGAGATTCTTTCCGAAGAGAAACAGGTGATGGTTACTGAGAAGACCATACAGAACCTTATGAGCCGTCTCAAGACCGAGAAAATGAAGACCGGCAACACAAATATACACAGGAGTTACATCAGAAAATACATACTAGATGCCGACAAAGTGGTCTTCAACCCTGTGGAGATGTACGCTCGAAAACTCGATGTGGAGATGGTCTTCGTATCCAGCGAAGGGAAATCCGTCGAGATCTTCCGCAGGCTCTTCGAAGAGCTGTTCGGCCGCGGGGACTTTCTGATATCACCGGCACTGATATCGGCCTCGGAGGCGGTTCTAACCGATACCGAAAAGCAGCACGGTGTCGTCTGCGTGGTTCTAGGGCATAGTTTCTCTGAGATAGTGATATACAGAGAAAATCTCCCGGTCTATATTTCCCGAATACCTCTCGGGATAAGACATATAGTTCTCGACGTGGCAAGAGTGCTCGGGACTTCGGTCGACGAGGCCGAGAGACTGCTCGTGAACTACGGCCACTGCAGTATGTATCCGCCCGATCCAGAAGATGTAGTAGAATACTTTGGACTCGATGAAAGAACGAGAAAGAACGTCTCCGTCAGGAGACTATCTACAGTCATATACGCAAGAGTGAAAGAGCTGTTGAACAAAATCAGAAAGGAAATCCAACTGTTTGTGATAAACAATCCCGAGTACTCTGAAGAGAGGATTCCTGGTGGAGTGGTCTTCTCCGGCGGCGGTTCGAAATTGAGAGGGTTGACCGATGTTGGGGTTGAATCTCTGAAAATGCCTGTGAGGATCGGTACCTACGAAACCAGTTTCAATCGTCGTATAGAGAACAGCCACGATGTCTCCAACGATCCGATATTCAGTTCCTGTCTGGGCAATCTCGTGTCCCCCGAAGAAGTACAGGGAGAGATTTTGGAAGGCGCAGTTGAAAGACCTAAAAAAGGTTTTGGATCATTCATAAAATCCCTCTTCTTTGGAGGTGTCGATGATGAGCTTTGAGCTTGACACGGGTAAGAAAAGCAAGACAGAAATCCGGCTCCCGGCCATAAAGGTAATAGGCGTCGGAGGTGCCGGTGGAAACGCCGTTAATAGAATGATTTCCGAAGGGATTCATGGAGTCACTTTCATAGCTGCCAACACCGATATCCAGGTTCTCGAGAGTAACAAGGCCGAGCTGAAGATCCAGCTGGGTACCGAACTCACAAGGGGTCTGGGGGCCGGTGGAAATCCAAACGTGGGAGAGCGGGCCGCAGAGGAGAGTGTCGATGAGATAGGAACTTTCCTCGAAGATACGGATCTGCTATTCATAACCGCGGGAATGGGCGGCGGTACAGGTACGGGGGCCGCGCCGATTGTGGCGTCGATCGCTAGAGAGATGGGAATACTAACGGTCGCCGTCGTCACAACGCCTTTCTTCTTCGAGGGCAACACCAGATTGAGGACCGGACACGAGGGATTGAGAAAGCTGAAGAACTCCGTGGACACTCTGATAAGAATATCCAACAACAAACTACTCCAGGAGCTACCACCTAACACCTCGATCGTCGATGCCTTCGCCAAGGCAGACGAGACGCTTCACCACGGAATCAAAGGTATCTCCGAATTGATAACCAAGAGAGGTTACATCAACCTCGATTTCGCCGACGTGGAATCGGTTCTCAGAAATGCGGGAACCGCAATGCTCGGTATCGGTGTCGGTTCTGGAGAACGCAGAGCCGAAGAGGCGGCTAGAAGGGCCCTGGAAAGCAGACTCCTCGAAAAGCCCATCGATAACGCCACAGGTATCATCCTGAACGTCTCGGCCAAGAACATAACCCTCAGGGAGATGAACATAGCCGCGGCGATAGTCAGACAGAACTGCAGCGAAGATGCCGACGTTAAGCTGGGCTTGATCGTCGACCCAGAAATGAGCAACGATGAATTGAATATTACACTGATAGCCGCAGGTCTGGAACTGGACGAAGGAGAACTCATGGGAGACGCTTCCGACATCCCGGCTATTTACAGATTTGGACTGGACATCAACGAGGAGGAATAGTCATTGAAGGTCTATAAAAGGCTTGGGGAGATGCTTGTCGAACACGGTCTCCTGAGCGAAGACGATCTTAAGCAGGCCGTCGCGATCCAGAAAAAAGTCGGGAAACCCCTCGGAGAGACTCTAGTGGGAATGGGGGTGATCTCCTGGGAAGATATCTACGGCGCCCTTTCAAGACAGTACGGTCTCAAGGTCCTTGAAGAGGTTCCCAACCTGCTCTCTCCCGAGATCCTCAGGATGATCCCCAAGCCCGTGGCCGATAGACTCAAAGTTATTCCCATAGAATACCTGCCGGAAATAAACACCATAAGGGTCGTCACGACGGATGTTTTGAAAGTTCCGCAGATAGACAGGGAGCTTTCTTTCCTTACTGGAAGTCGTGTTAACACGTTGCTGGTTTCTCCGCCCATCTTCGACGCTCTCTACAAGTCTTCCTACGAAGAATCGGCCTCTAGCGAGATCATAGAGCACACCTTCAACATAGAGGATTCCGAGATCGGAATAGATGAAGAAAAAGGCCAGGACAGCGAAGATACCCCGGTCGCGAAGTTCATCAACTCTCTGCTCGACAACGGTATAAGAAGCGATGCCAGCGACGTTCATCTGGAACCTTATGAAAAGATGGCCGTGGCCCGGCTCAGGATAGACGGTGTTCTCAGGAAAGTGTTGAGTTATCCGAGAAAAGCTCACAATTCAGTCGTTTCGAGAATTAAGGTCATGTGCAACATGGATATCTCCGACAGAAGATTTCCTCAGGACGGAAAGTTTTACATAAGACGCGGCGGCGAACAGTTCGACCTCAGGGTTTCCACCATGCCCACCATCTTCGGAGAGAAAGTCGTTTTGAGGATCTTGAGGGTCTCCAACGCGAGGAAAAGGCTCGAAGACCTCGGACTCTCCGATTACAACAGGGAACGTTTCGAAAGCATCATAAACTCCCCTTATGGCATAATACTGGTTTCGGGGCCGACCGGAAGCGGTAAGTCAACCACGCTGGTCGCGGTCTTGAATCAGGTCACCTCCGACAGGGTAAATGTTTTGACCGCCGAAGACCCCGTAGAATATACCATCGAAGGCATAGCTCAGTGTCAGGTCAACTCGGAGATAGGCCTAACCTTCGCCCGGTATTTGAGATCCTTCCTGAGGCAGGACCCGGATATCATAATGGTTGGAGAGGTCCGTGACAGAGAAACGGCCCAGCTGGCCATCGAAGCTTCGCTCACCGGACACCTTGTCTTCTCGACGATACATACCAACAGCGCCTCCGGAGCCGTGGCTAGACTCGTGAACATGGGTGTAGATCCCTTCCTGTTGGGAACCTCGTTAATAGGTGTTGTTGGTCAGAGACTGGTGAGAAAACTTTGCAACAACTGCAAAATCAAGATCCCGATGAGAGAGGAAGTAAAGAGAGTGGCAAGCCACATCTACCCCAACAGGGACGATTTCATCGAATACATCCCTGGAAACGGCTGCCCCGAATGCCGCGGAATGGGTTACCGTGGAAGAACCGGTATCCACGAAGTTCTGATCGTGGATAACAAGTTAAGACAGCTCATAGCCGAAAACGCATCGGAAAGAGAGATCTCCGCTGCGGCAACTTCCGGAGGAATGAGAACGCTCTACACCGATGGAGTCCAGAAAGTGATAGACGGAGTGACATCGATTGAGGAGATAAAGAGAGTCGCCATAGAAATCTGATTCGGTTACACTCCATACTCACGCATACCCAAACATACTCGAACAAGATTAGAATATTCGGCTTTTATCGCCGATAGCCAATGATTGCCCAAATAGCCTAGCCCCGGTTTCGATGGTAGGATTTAACTGGAGAGATACAGAGAAAATCGAACAGGGAGGTTGTTTATGGCATACAGAGTGCTTGTATGGGGTCTTGGTGCCATGGGAAGCGGCATCGCGAAAAACGTTCTAAGAAAGAAAGAACTACGGCTGGTTGGTGCCATCGAGAGAGATCCGTCGAAGATCGACAGGGATCTCGGTGAAGTTCTCGGTTTGGAAAGAAACGGTCGCAGAGTTTACTCCGATCCGGAAAAGGCGATTCTGGAGACGAGACCAGACATAGTTCTAATTGCGACGAATTCCTTTGTTGACGAAGTCATGCCGAAAATAGAACTCACTGCGAAGAACCACGTAAACGTACTTACCATCGCAGAGGAAATGGCCTATCCGTACAAGTCCAACCCCGAAGAATCTGAAATCCTGGAAAACCTCGCATGGAAATACGGAATCTCCATCCTCGGCACGGGAATCAACCCGGGTTTTGTACTGGATCTGCTGATAATAGCCATGACAGGCGCCTGTCTAAGGGTCGATAGAATAAAGGCCAGCAGGATAAACGACCTCTCGCCTTTTGGCAAGACCGTCATGGAGACCCAGGGCGTGGGAACCACTCCAGAGGAATTCAAGCGTGGTCTAGAAGAGGGAGATATAGTCGGTCACATAGGCTTTCAGCAATCGATAGCTATGATCGGCAACGCCATGGGCTGGAAGATCGACAGAATCGAAGAAACCAGGGAACCAATAATCTCGGCTACGGAACGAAAAACAGCAGTAGCCCACATAAAGCCCGGTATAGTGGCCGGTTGTAGGCACACGGGCAGAGGTTTCTGCGGAGGCGAATTGAAGATAGAGCTCATACACCCGCAACAGATACTGCCCGCAATAGAGGGCATCGAGACCGGCGACTACATAGATATCTATGGTGAACCCGATATACACCTTTCAATAAAACCGGAGATCCCCGGCGGAAAAGGCACTATAGCGCTGGCGACCAACATGATACCGGAAGTCATAAACGCAGCACCTGGATTACTGGACATGAGCGAATTGCCCGTTCCAAAATGCCTGATGGACGACATCAAGGAGAGCTAGATATGATGGCCAGAAGAGGACAGTGGGTGCAGATTCACAGCATCCTGTTGAAAGCCGGGGAGCGTGCCCCATCAGTTCCCTCCGACACCGCAGACGTTCCACTGGAATTGAGGGTCAGGGGTTTTCTACAGGACGGATCGGCCTCCATCGGCCAGGTCGTCAGGATTCTAACGGCCGCCGGCAGGCTGGTAGAAGGAGCTCTCGAGATAATAGAACCCCGACACGTGCACGATTTCGGTGATTATGTCCCCGAGCTTTCGCAGGCCGGTGACGAGTTGACCATCTGGCTCGCCGGTGGTGATGAAAATGAGTGATATGAGTTATGAATCGGTGATGTCGAGAAAGGCACAAATCATGCGGGCTTCGATAGGGATCGAATACGATAAGTATGAACTTGAAGGTATCGGGTTTGACTACGAAGGCTTGATGAGTGACACAGCTTACCCTATGGAAGAAATAACGGCCATCCAGCGTGAGACAGGTGTCGGAAACACACCTCTGGTTGAGCTCAAGAATATCACGAGACTGGTCAGAGAAATCAGCGAGCCAGGCAAAGGGGCCAGGATCTTTCTCAAGGACGAGGCTGCCAACCCCTCGGGAAGTTTCAAAGACAGGAGGGCTTCGGTCAGCGTTGCCAGGGCTAAGGAGCTCGGTTACAGAGGTGTCATCGCGGCAACCAGCGGCAACTACGGAGCGGCTGTTGCCTCGCAGGCGATGAAAAGAGGTCTCAAATGCATAGTGATTCAGGAGTGTTACGACAGAACTGGTACTGGTCAACCCGAGATACTGGAAAAAGCGAGAGCCTGCGAGGCCTACGGCGCGGAGGTTGCGCAGCTTTCGGTGGGACCTGAACTCTTTTATTACTTTTTGCTCCTGCTTGAAGAGACTGGCTACTTCAACGCCTCGCTATACACGCCATTTGCGATAGCCGGAATCGAGTCGCTCGGCTTCGAGATAGCACAGCAGTCGAGAAGAGTGATCGGTAAAGATCCCAATTTCGTTCTCGCGACCCACGCAGGCGGAGGTAACCTCACCGGAACGGCCAGGGGGTTGATTAAGGCTGGAGCCGAAAAGACCAGTGTGATCGGTGCGAGCGTCGATCTGTCTGGTCTCCACATGGCCAGCGACAGAGACTTCAATAGGAAGTCCTTCACCACCGGCCACACCGGATTTGGAATACCCTTCGCCGTCTTCCCCGATAGGAGCGACGTGCCCAGAAATGCCGCTAGGCCTCTAAGATACATGGATCGCTATCTGTTGGTCAAGCAAGGAGAGGTCTTCTATGTCACGGAGATGCTGGCTCGGCTCGAAGGTCTCCAGCGGGGACCGGCCGGAAACACCAGCCTGACGGCTGCGATAGCGCTGGCCAGGGAGCTGCCGGAAGATTCGACCATCGTGGTTCAGGAAACGGAGTACACGGGCGCGGGAAAGGCTCCATCGGCCCAGCTGACCTTCGCAAGGAAAAACGGGGTGAAAGTGGTTAGAGGCGATCCCCTCACCCATGACGTACCCGGCAAAGTGATCGCAATTCCGGAGAACCCCTCACAGATAAAGTACACAGAGCTTGGACTAGATAGACTCAGAGAGTCTTACATAAGAGAGCTGATCAAACGCCAGATTGTCCCCTCGGAAAAAGACCTGGATTATCTTGCCCGGGAAATCAAACTCACCAGAGATGAGGCGGCTCGGCTCTTAAAGGAGGTAAGTCGGTAATGGCAATACAGCGACCTGATGATTTCGACCGGAGA